>NZ_JCAIJG010000102.1:0-78916 GCF_059735615.1 Desulfosporosinus sp. Tol-M2 | reverse complement strand
CAACACTATGCAAATAATGATCTTAATAAAATTAATCGTTAGACTTATGAAATACCAGGGGTACGTGTCCAGTAACCAACTTATATTTATTCCGGCAAATAAAGAGGGTCACCGGCAGACGGCGGACCCTCATATTTCTTGTCAAATATTAATACAAATTCCCAAACCTAAACATTAAAACAGAAGGTTAGCTCGATGCAAAAAAGTATAAAATGCTGTCGATGACAATTGTCCTTAACTTAACAAGTTTAATAGGATTTATCTCATTAAACTTGTCAAGAAAATGATAAATTGATCCGATGATAGCGATATGGTAGTATAAAGTTACATTCAACTTCAGCTTTAAGACAATCCGAATGGTACCAGAAAGGACCATATCGATATGTGGTCAAAGCGCTGAGCAAAAGATTTATACCTGAACGCTTGTACCTTTAAAGGACTGAGACGGAAAGGGGGCTTTACTATACCATTATGCCTTCTAAACTAGTGTTAGGAGGTTTTTTTGATTTATGCTGAAGCAGGAAGATATTGTGACGGACAGGTTCAAGTAATTAACGATTTACTTGGTATGACTCCAAGAAAGTTTCTACATGTTAAAGAATATGCAGATTATAAAAACTCTACTTTCGAAGCAGTAAAAAAATATAAACATGAAGTTGAAAACAAAGTATTCCCCCAAGAAAACAATGTGCGAAAAATGAATGTTGATGAATTAAAGCAATTAAAAAACTTATTATAATATAACAAGGTATTTACATTTGCTGTAAAGACTTTATAATAGTTGGAATAGCTAAAAAAGGATATTCTATCTTTCAGCCCGAACCAAGTGCTGTCACTAATTACAACGATAATTCAAAAGCCAGCCAAAAGCCGAATAACCCTGCCCAGAGTACTTAAAACAGGGGAGACAATCACAATGAAGAAGGCAACATCAAAGTGGCATGTTTTAATAGCAGTTCTGATAACGGTATTAATGGGTCCAATTGATGCCAGTGCCGTGAATGTTGCCTTCCCCAGCATGTCAGAATATTTTAAAGTTAGCGTGGACATGGTTGGTTGGGTTAGCATGTCGTATTTGTTAGTCTTGAGCAGCTTTCAGCTTAGCTTTGGCAGGCTGGGTGACATGTTTGGTTTTAGGCGCATATTTCTGGTGGGTATTAATGTATTTACTATTGCTTCCATTTTATGCGGTATATCCTGGAATATTGGAGCGCTTATTGTCTTCCGGACAATTCAGGCTATCGGCACCGGAATGACTTCGGCCCTTGCCGCGTCCATTATTACCGCAACATTTCCCCCGCAGGAAAGAGGAAAAGCGCTGGGCATGTTGGGTACGGTAGTTGCCCTGGGACTGGCTACGGGACCCAGCCTGGGCGGACTGCTTTTAGATCTATGGGGATGGAAAACCATATTTTTTATAAACATTCCCATAGGCATAATAGCGTTTTTGGTATGCTATAAGTTATTACCGGAAAAAGGAAAACTTATCGATCAAAAATTTGACTGGGCCGGAGCCTGTCTGGCCCTTATTTGCCTGGCTTCTCTTTTGTTTTTCATCAGCAGGGGGCAATATTATCAATGGTCGGAGCTAATACTGCCAATCGGGTTTTTGGCCCTTATTACAGGAGCGTTGTTCATCATTCAGGAGCGAAAAACAACGGAACCTATGTTAGAGTTAGGCCTGTTTCGCAGCCATGCCTTTACAGCCGGGAACATTGCCGCTCTCTTTCATTTTATGACCCAGTACATTATTGTTTTCGTTACCCCCTTCTATTTACAACAGCAGCTTGGTTTTGCACCCTCAAAAGTGGGAATTACAATGACCGCCTTCCCTCTGACCGTACTGCTAATAGCGCCTTTGAGCGGGGCTCTTTCAGATAAAATTGGCAACCGCCTGCTCGCCTCCGCTGGAGCTATTTTTTGCGCCCTGGGAGCACTGAGTCTTTCATTTATGGGTCCGGATTTTCTCCCCTCCGATGTAGCCTGGCGACTGAGCCTTTTCGGCCTGGGAACGGGCATGTTTCAATCTCCAAACAATAGTGCAATAATGGGAGCTGTTCCCAAAATACGTCTGGGCATTGCTGGCAGTGTTCTGGCTACCACACGTAATGTGGGTATGGTTATAGGTATAGCTATCGGCAGCGCGGTACTTACCGTCAGACAGGCTTCTTATCTTTTGCCGGATACTCCTTTTCCACACTTGCTAGCTATGCAGGATGCTTATATTATGGCCGCTTTTCTATCTGTACTTTGCTTTGTAGCCTGCCTTTTTGTTAAGGCCCAGAWGGCAAATCGATCATCTGACAATATTCCTGTATGTGGAAGTAAAGACTACTAAAAGTCTTAAACTCTCGTACGGGACTGTGGAGTTTGGCTCCTCAACTAAAACGGCATTCTCCTACTCTATCTTATTATTATAAGGATATAAAAGGATGATAAACCTCATGAAAATAGCGATTATTACAGGCGCATCCTCAGGCCTTGGAAAAGCCTTTGCCGAAAAAATCTTGATTTCATAATACCTAAAATTGCTATCCTCATCACTATATGTAGTACGAAATCTCACATAGTTTACTGCGTTATGGCTTCGAAATTCTATTTATTAAATTCATTCAGGGGAACCTTTCTTTCATTCTAACGGCAATGTGCGGATTACCTTCGATAAAAATTTGAAAAGTGGTTTGCAGAGAACGGATCTTTTCAACCATGAGTTGATTATGGTGCGGGCTATGTATGTATCATGATCGGTTTAATCAATGAAACGTAAGTCGGTAGCTTTAAATGGGGTCCTGGGATTAAGGCAGCTATTTATGGATATGATGTTGAGGAGGAACTATCCAAATAAGAAGTTATTGACAAAAGCTACAATTGTACTAACCTAAAGAAAAGACACAGGTTTCTATCACCAAGTTGTGGAAACAATTAATAAAGAAAACTTATTGAGTAACATGAGAGGAGTTTGATAATGTGGTTTTCTAAATCAGTAGAAGAAGTATTACAAGAATTTAAAGTTAATCCAGACCAAGGCCTTTCAATCGAAGAAGTCAAAGCTAAGCTCGCAATACACGGAGAGAATAAACTTAAGGGTAAGCCAAAGAAAAGCCTGGTTGCGTTGTTTTTCGCTCAGCTTAAGAACATGCTCATCTATGTTTTACTCGGTGCTGCAGTGTTTACTATTAGTATTCATGAGTATATAGACGCTCTTATCATACTTTTAGTCGTTATACTCAATGCAGTTATGGGGGTTGTTCAAGAGTACAAGGCCGAAAAAGCCATTCTAGCACTTCAACAAATGACTGCGCCGAAATCTATAGTTAAGCGAAACGGGAAAATTGAAGAAATAAGTTCCGAAGAAATTGTCCCCGGTGATATTATTGTTCTTGATACCGGAAGATTTGTTCCAGCTGATCTCAGGCTCATCGAGAGTGCTAATCTTCAGATCAATGAATCTGCTTTAACGGGAGAGTCGGTTCCATCTGAAAAAAACGCCCCGGCAACCTATCAAGATCCTAAAACACCTCTTGGTGATAAATCCAATATGGCTTTCATGTCTACTATGGTAACCTATGGCCGCGGCGAAGGTATTGTCGTTGCAACCGCTATGGACACCGAGATAGGTAAAATTGCCAGGATCTTGGATGAGGAGACGGAAAAAATGACTCCTCTGCAGAGGAGACTGGAAGAACTGGGAAAAGTATTGGGATTTATTGCCATTGGCATTTGTGCCCTGATTTTTGTCATTACCTTTTTCCAGAACAGAAATGTATATGAAATTTTACTAACTGCCATTAGCTTGGCCGTTGCCGCCATCCCGGAAGGACTTGCGGCGATAGTTGCCATTGTTTTGGCACTCGGCGTAACAAGAATGTCTAAAATCAATGCCATTGTGAAAACGCTCCCCGCAGTCGAAACCCTGGGTTCGGTAAATATCATTTGCACCGATAAGACAGGGACTCTGACACAAAATAAAATGACGGTTGTCAAACTCTACACCTCGAATAACCTCAAAGAAATCCCCTCTGAAGGCGCCGGCTTTGAAGCTAGTATAGATGAAAAAGAATTAATTAAGTCTTTTGTATTATGCTCTGATGCTACCTTTGAAAAGGAGGAAAGTACCGGAGATCCTACGGAAGTAGCACTTATTATCCTGGGTGACCGTTACAATCTGAGCAAAAAAAATCTGAACGAAGAGTTCAAACGGGTAGGAGAAAACCCTTTCGATTCCAACCGCAAGCTGATGTCCACCTTGAATCAGGAAAATGCTGCTTACAGAGTACACACTAAGGGAGCTATCGACAATATTCTGAAAATCGCCAAGAATATCCTTGTCGACGGAAAAGTAGTCTCTCTCAGTGAAGATATGAAAAACGATATATTAAAAATCGCTGAAGAGATGTCTAATAATGCATTGAGGGTTCTGGGAGCAGCTTATAAAGATACGGCCAGCCTTATTAACCCGCAAGAAATGGAAAAGGACTTAACAGTCCTCGGGATCGTGGGCATGATTGATCCCCCGCGCATTGAGGTTAAGGATTCCATCAAGGAAGCGAAAATGGCAGGCATTACTCCGGTAATGATTACCGGGGATCATAAACAAACGGCGATGGCTATTGCTAAAGAGCTTGGTATCGCTGACTCTATCGAACAAAGTATTACAGGAACAGAAATCGATGAATTAAGCGAGGAAGAACTTTCTCGCTTAATCGATAATTATCGTGTGTTTTCCAGAGTTTCACCTGAACATAAAGTTAAGATCGTTAAAGCCTATAAGTATCAAGGAAATATTGTTTCTATGACAGGGGACGGCGTCAACGATGCTCCTTCTTTAAAGAGCGCGGATATCGGTATAGCGATGGGGATTACAGGAACAGATGTTTCCAAGAATGCCGCCGATATGATTCTGACAGATGATAAATTCACGACCATCGTTCATGCGATTGAAGAAGGCAGAAATATCTATAGCAACATCAAGGAATCCGTGATTTTCTTATTATCCTGTAACCTGGGCGAAGTAATTTCGATATTGGCTGCTGTCTTATTCTTCTGGCCCATTCCTCTCCTCCCCACCCAAATCTTATGGATTAACTTGATTACTGATTCGCTGCCTGCTATTGCCCTTGGAATGGATCCCAGTGACAAGGATGTTATGAAACAAAAACCCCGAGATCCCAAAGAAAGCTTCTTTGCTCAAGGTGCCGGCTGGAGAGCTGTTTTGGGCGGCACATTGATCGGCCTTTTTACCTTAGGCGCTTTCTACTTTGGTTTAAAAGAATTTGGTTATAGTTTAAATTCCAAGGACATCCCCGAGAACGTTTTAAYCTATGCCCGGACTATGGCCTTTGTTGTTCTGGCCACTTCTCAGTTGTTTTATTCCTTATCAATGAGAGACACGCGGAAATCAATACTCCAGGTTGGGGTATTCTCGAATATGATACTAATAGGCGCTATTGTCCTTGGACTCCTTCTTCAACTTGTGGTTATATCCGTTCCATTCTTATCCTCTGCTTTTAAGCTTCAGATTCTCTCTCCAAATGACTGGGCCATAGTCTTTGCCTTAGCATTAATTCCGCTGGTCATCAATGAAATAATCAAAGGGTTCAAATGTCGAAGAAACGTATAAGAATAAGATTATGAAATTATGCAACCACGCCCCTCTTATAACAAACAGAACCAATAAACCATGACCTAGTGTCGATCTATTTACTGACTATATTTAACATAATATTGCAGAGAATCACAAAGTTTTCAAATCTATTCGACATTATGTTTGAAGGATATTTTATTATCTCTGTCTAATTCTGAAGAGAAATATATAGGAAACAATGGGAATGATGGTGCATTTATCTTAAGGCAAGCAATATCTGTTGAGACATGTGGCTTAATGGAGAATATTGGCTATATTACGATGGAGATACGGAAGTCGTCTATGAGAAAATGAAAAATGAGGTGACAAAGAAAATGGGAGAAATCAAAATTTTAATTGTTGATGACAACCAGGCGAATTTGATTGCTCTAGAGGCAGTACTTAAATCGCTAAACTACCATCTGATTTTTGCCAGTTCCGGAGAAGATGCCTTGAGATACTTAATGAAAGATGATTTTGCCATGATTCTGCTAGATGTGCAGATGCCGGGAATGGACGGTTTTGAAACAGCCAGGTTCATTAGGGCAAGAGAAAAAAATAAGAATATACCCATTATCTTTATCACGGCAATTTGCAAGAGCGAGGAAAATATTGTACAGGGATATAACTTGGGCGCGATTGACTATTTGTTTAAACCATTCCACCCCGAAACATTAAAGTTGAAGGTGGAAGCATTCGTTAAAATACACCTTCAATCTCAGCAAACGATGCTCCAAAATATTTTTCTGCAGCAACTTGGGAGAAAGCTCAGGAAGACCAGCCAGAAGCTTACTAATATACTCGAAAGTATCACGGATGTTTTCTTTACTTTAAATCACCAGTGGGAATTCATCTTTGTCAATAAAGAGGCCGAGAAATTTTGGCAGAAGAGTAAGGGAGAATTAATCGGCCGAAATATTTGGGAACTATTCCCGGCATTACTCCCAGAACATTACTCTTTTTTTGCAAAGGCAAAGACCAGAAAGGAAGCTTCGCATTTTGAGCACCTTCATTCTGATATTCTGTATGAAGTGCATGTTTATCCGTCTGACGAAGGTTTATCTATTAATTATCATGATATTTCTAAACGAAGGATGTTCGAAAAGGAAATAGCCTGCTTGGAGCGTTTGGATCTTGTGGGACAAATGGCTGTGGGGATCGGTCATGAAATCAGAAACCCAATGACCACAGTTCGAGGCTTCCTCCAGTTACTGGGGGAAAAAGAAGAATTTACAGAATTTAAGGGCTATTGTGAACTGATGATTGAGGAGCTTGACAGGGCAAATGCCATTATTACGGAATTTATTGGCCTGGCTAAAAACAAGGTTGTGTATTTACAACCCTTGAGTATGAACAGGCTGATTGAAAACCTATATCCATTGATTCAGGCGGACGCAATAGCTAGTAACAAGGACATCATAGTGGATCTTCAGGATACGGAAGTCTTGCTTCTTGATGAGCAAGAAATTTACCAGCTCATTTTTAACCTGGTTCGGAACGGAATGGAAGCCATGTCTGCTGGTGGGAAGTTGACTATTAGAACATTCATGGATGGTGAAGATGCCGTTTTGGTCGTGGGAGACGAGGGTAGTGGCATCAAAACTAAGGATTTGGAGAAGATGGGAACACCTTTTTTCACTACCAAAGAAAACCGCACTGGGATGGGGTTGGCCACTTGTTTCAGTATTTCAGCGAGACATAACGCTGCAATCCAAATTGATACAAGCCCATCAGGCACGACCTTTTTCGTTCGGTTTAAGCAGCAAAAGAAAATTAAGTCAGCGTAAGCAATATTGTCGCACCATTTGGCAGTGCTATCACAAATCCGAAGGCTCCGAAAAATTATAGCTTTCTTCTGCAATAGGGACAAAAGCCGTATCCTAATGCGATGGAAAAGCTAGAAAGAGCACGATAATCCTTTCGCAAAAGGTAGTGCTCTTTCTATTTTTATGCAATCCATAATATTCCACCTGATGAGTGCCGGTATTGTTCCTACAAACCCGTATGCCACTTTGACCAATCAGACCTTCGGTAAACTCTTCAACGCATTATCCAAAGCCTCCTGAGGTAAGCTGAAGTCCTGGATCTGTCCTGACAAATAGTTCTCATAAGCTGTCATATCAAAGTGGCCGTGTCCGCTTAATCCAAAAAGAATGGTTTTGGCTTCGCCGCTTTCCTTACAAGCTAAAGCTTCATCAATGGTGCCTTTGATAGCATGCGCTGACTCTGGGGCGGGGATGATTCCCTCGGAGCGGGCAAAGGTTAAGGCAGATTCAAAAATCCCTATTTGATTGACGGCTTTGGCTTCAATGAGGCCATCGTGTAAAAGTTGGGATACCAGAGGGGAATCTCCATGGTAGCGTAAACCACCGGCGTGGATTCCTGCCGGCATAAACTCTGTACCTAGTGTATACATCGATAAAAGTGGTGTCATTCCAGCAACATCACCAAAATCGTAGGCAAACGCACCCCTGGTTAAGGTGGGGCAAGCTTCAGGCTCAACGGCAATAAGCCTAACCTTTTTACCCTTAGTAAGATTGTCGTAAACAAAGGGGAATCCAAGTCCGGAGAAATTGCTCCCGCCACCGCAACAACCAATGACAATATCCGGATAGGCATCAGCTTTTTCCATTTGGGCTTTGGCTTCTTGGCCGATTATGGTTTGGTGTAGCATAACATGATTCAGAACACTGCCCAAGGCATAATTAGTATCCTCACGACCGGCAGCATCTTCAACAGCTTCGCTAATAGCCATACCCAAGCTTCCCAATGAATCGGGACTTTTGGCTAAAATTTGTCGACCGGCGTTAGTGCGGTCACTGGGACTCGCGATAACCTCGGCATCGAAAATTTGCATTAAGGAGCGACGATAAGGTTTTTGCTGATAGCTGATCTTAACCATATAAACAATACATTCTAAACCGAAGAATTTACAAGCCATGGCAAGCGCACTTCCCCATTGTCCGGCTCCAGTTTCTGTGGCGAGCCTCTTAATACCGGCTTGTTTGTTATAGTAGGCTTGGGGAATGGCAGTATTCAGTTTGTGACTGCCCGCAGGGCTTGCTCCCTCATATTTATAAAAGATTTTAGCGGGTGTATCTAAGACTTTTTCTAACCTGTAAGCGCGGACTAGGGGCGCTGGACGCCATAATTTATATAGTTCACGGACTTCATCCGGAATTACGATCCAACGTTCTTGTGTAACCTCTTGCATAATTAAGTCCATAGGGAAAATAGGAGTTAAATCTGGAGGTCCGGCAGGTTGCATAGTTTGTGGATTAAGGGGTGGCTTAGGTAAGTTGGGCATATCGGCCATAATGTTATACCAATTTGTAGGGATTTCCTTCTCGCTGAGATAGATTTTTGTTTCGCTCATCTGGCTTTAACCTCTCCTCTGTTAATTTTGATTGTTTACATGAAATCATTTGTATTATTCGAGGATTTTAGTCATATTCCTGCTAATTAATTCGGGAAAAAGGGATTCAATTATTTGGGGTTAGACTCCCTTTGCCTCAAACACTAACTGGCCTTGCAACCAGACCTGTTTAATATCAAAATCTGATGACAGGCGGATAAAAGTAGCGTCCTTGTTTATTTCGAGACTGCCAACCCGGTTATCAATCCCTAAAAGTTTGGCGGGATTTAAAGTGGCATAACGCACGGCCTCCGGTAACGGGAATTGCAGCTTTTGCGTCAACATTTTTATTCCCTGACGCAAGGGATAGGTACTACCGGGGATCGTTCCATCAGGCAATTGGGCTATGCCGTGGCGTACAATGGTCTTTTGTCCCCCAAGTTCGTATTCTCCGTCCGGCAAGCCTACGGCTCGAGTCCCGTCCGAGACCAAACTAACCCGTTCCGGCGGTTTATTCCTGAATATCAGTTGAAGCATTGCCGGGTGGAGGTGCACCCCATCAGCAATGATTTCCATGGTGATTGTATCATCCAGTAAAGCTTTCGTTAATAAACCTGGGTTACGGTGATGAATTGCGGGCATAGCATTAAAGGCATGGGTAATATGCCGCACACCCCACTGTACTGCCCGCTCCATCTGAGCAAAATCGGCTGCTGTATGTCCGGCTGAAGAGATTACGCCATGCGCCAGGCAAACCTCATCAAGTTCTTGCCCATCCGGTCGCTCCGGGGCAAACGTAAGTATTTTAACGAGATTCGGATAATCGCGCAGCAGGTTTGCCAAGAATTGTGCACTCCCGTCCTTGGCCCCATCCCAAATCATTTCTTGGGCTTGCGCGCCTCGGAACTCCCTTGTTATATAGGGTCCTTCCAAATGAAGTCCTAAGATTTCCGCCCCCCGGAAGTGACCTCGTTGAAAATCCGTTACATTTTGGAACACCCTCTTAAGTTGTTTTAGGCTGCATGACATCGTTGTGGGCAAAAAAGCGGTTGTGCCTTCTTTAAGCAGAGCCTCTGCTAGGACCTGTAAACTTTCAGTGGTACCATCCATGACATCGCAGCCGCCGGCCCCATGCACATGCGTATCGATCAAACCGGGGATCAAGAGATCCCCTGCCATGTTCCACACAGTTGTTTCCTGCATTGCCTGTCGCCCTAACCGAAGGACTGGCGAAGCTTCTTCAAAGATTTCCGTTAGAATAGCATCTTGCCAGATCATTCCACCATAGCAAATACGATCCGGCAAAACCAATGTTGCGCCGCGCAGCAAACCTCGATCCATAAGAATGCCTCCCCATATGACCATATCTATATCCGTTAGGATGGACCATCGTCGTGGCTATATTGCCGGATAAATTGACAAAGCGTTATTATGAACGAAGCAATAGCCCAAATTAAAAGGGGCCAGGTGTGATTCTATTCCCAGTATACACCAATCTGTGACAGAAACTAAGTTATTCAATATACTAAGATTAGGACAAACATTCTCGGGCAGGGAACGGTCCACACGATCTCTATCTGCCCTGGAGATTTGTGAATACCCTTGTCATTGGAAAGCAGTCGGCAGACATCGGCTGCTTTTTGTATCGAGAGTGTTTGTTCTATTATTTTAAAAGGAGGTGAATAAAATGCCTGTTATTGCAAGCACTAAAGACACTGTGATGGTCGTAACTTATCAAACTGGCTTGACTGCACAAGGTTCACCCAAACTAAGTCAGCGTAGTTTCCCCAATGTGAAATCTAACGCGCCAGACCAAGATGTATATGATGTTGCCGTTGCCCTTTATGGACTTCAGGACTACCCTTTAATCGGAGTGCGTAGAGACAATCGCGTCGATTTAACGGAGTCGTAGGAATAGAACGATGAATTTAGGGTATTAGAGAATTTAAAGCAAGGAGTAAGAATAGAAAGGAGGAATACTAATGGCAAGTACAACTAAAAAGGTCCTGAGAATGATTTTCAACAATGCCTCAGGTAATGCGGTGACAATAACTTTACCGGAACCTAAGGAGAGTTTGACGGCTGCCCAAATCGAAGCCGTCATGGAGCAAATCATCGCGAAGAATATTTTCCTGACTTCCGGTGGTGAACTCATTTCCAAACGAGATATTAAAGTTGTCGATACGACAACGGATGATCTCTATGATCAACCAGTAGCGTAAAATACCATATTCGGCAGTGCAACAGTCGGAAAAGGCCTGCAAGTCAAGAACAGTCCTCACACTTGCACGGCGCCAGTCCCTGTCAACCCAAACGACGTAACGCCCACTTCAATAAGTGGGCGTTATTTGACTTCGGATCTGTCCTTATGTTATAAGTGATAAACGGGTATATTGAAGTTAGAAAACCTAGATTTATCTAGATTTATTGCGTAGGAGGAAAAAATGCATCAGTACTGGTTCTATATAGGTAGTTTTCCTATTCGTGCCTACGGAACAATATTAGCGTTGGCCTTTATTGTAGGAGTAGGCATAACACTATATTTTGCCAAAGTTGAAGGGCGACCGGAATATATGGAACCATTTTTGGATTTAGCCCCTATTCTGCTAATTGCAGGTTTATTGGGTGCTCGTTTCTGGCAGGTGTTCTTTTTTGATTGGGCATTTTATAGTAAGCATCCGGGCGAAATAATAGCCATCTGGCATGGGGGGCTTTCGATTCAAGGGGGTGTGATCGGCGCATTATTAGTCGGCGGAATTTACCTCTTCATCAAGAAGTTACCTTTCTGGGAATTAGCGGATTTAGCTGCCCCAGGGCTTATACTGGCCCAGGCGATTGGACGGGATGCAAATCTTCTGAATGGTGACGCATTTGGAGGACCGACTGGAGGAGATTATGGAATTCTCTATCCTGTCGGGACGATTGCTCGAGGCACATATGGAAACCAACCTCTGTGGCCTGCGGAAGTATGGGAAGGGCAAGTGGATGTGCTTATCTTTGCTCTTCTCATGATTTTGAAATTGAGAAAATGGCCATCTGGCGTGATCTTTCTGTTGTACATGGTATTATATAATCTTTCAAGATTCTTTATAGAGAGTCTTCGGGGGGATAGCCTGCGGTTTTTATTCAACTGGACTGCGGCGCAATGGAGCAGTGTGGTGGCGGTAGGGATTGCTCTGTTGCTTCTGGTTTGGAGAATGCGGAGAGATCGACAACACGAGGCAGTTTGACTTTCAAAATGGTGCAAAAAAGTGTCTCTTCGGTTCCCAGAATGGATTGGATGGCTTCCAAATTTTTATTTTGTTTCTCACGTGTAGTTAAGTGATCGTGAGCCACTGCAAGGTGTTCCAGCATTTTTGTATTTATGGAGATCTGCAATCCCTCGGATGTACCGCTATATTGAAAGTGATAAATATGGCTTTTTTTTTCATTGACTTTTAAATTTCCGCGTCCGTAGGTTACATGGTTTAACACCTGGAAGGCGTCAAGGGCACAGGAATGTGTATCTGCAATAACCGAGAGTTCCGAATTTGGGGCGGGGCGAATTCCCAGTTCGCGCATTGCAATCTGCGCCACTCGATAACCCAAAGATATTTCAGGGCAGGTATGACCGTGAAAATCAATGACTTGTTCCCAAGGCGATTTTTCTATACACATAGATTGGTTCTCCTCTATAATTGTTTTGTTTTCATTGTATAACTGTCGAGGTCAAATGAAAAGTACTTCATAAAATTTAAATAAATTGCTATATAAATGAAGGAGTTTTCGATGAAAAATTGAAATTTGGACAAAGACGAAAGAAGAGCGAAATCCTAAATGGATTGCCCCTCTTCCCTTAAGGATTTTTCTTATCTTCTGCTTAGGATTGAGGTAAAAGCACGCCGATGATTCCACCAATACCACCCGAAACTAGTGCTATGATAGTTTTCTCTCCCATTTTTAGCCAAGATGGTGTATCGGACCCAAAAATTAAAGATATGATAAATACCAGAAGGATAAATCCTAGGCCGACAGCCAATCCATAGTACAATCCCCTTGTGCCTGCTTGGTAAGCTGTGATAAAAGCAGCGACGAAGATACTTGTGCCAAAGATAATGTTGATCGACAGTTCGGACTCAGGGAGTGATGTGTAGGAGAGTAGGACCCCAAATACCAGAGATATCAACAATGCCAAGATGGATGCCATGAGAATGCCTTTGAGAATTAAGCTGAACTGAAAGGACTTTAACATGATGATCCCTCCTTTGATAATAACTACCTATGCTTCATTTCACTGGAGTATGACAAGTTTATACTATTCGATACAATGACCTATTAAAATTAAGGAGGAATTGAAATGAAAAAGATGATCCCTGATTTTATTAAAATGAAACAAGCCGGTGAGAAAATCAGCATGTTAACAGCTTATGATTATCCCTCTGCTCAGTGGACCGAAGAAGCCGGTATCGATACGATCCTGGTCGGAGATTCTTTGGGTATGGTGGTTCTTGGTTATGATTCAACTGTACCGGTAACGATGGAAGAAATGCTTCATCATACCAAAGCAGTCCGCAGGGGAGCGTCACAAACATTCGTAATTACCGACATGCCCTTTATGAGTTACGCTTCCATTGATCTTGCTCTGATGAATGCCGGACGATTGATCAAAGAAGGGGGAGCGGATGCGGTAAAACTTGAAGGGGGTTTAAATGTTGTTTCCATCGTTCAAGCCCTCACCCGAGCGGGTATTCCCGTTGTTGGGCATATTGGACTGACTCCCCAAACAGCAAATCAACTTGGCGGATTTAAAGTTCAGGGACGAGACCTGGCCAGTGCCAAGCAGTTAGCGAAAGATGCTCTGGCCTTAGAACAAGCGGGTGCATTTTTACTGGTCCTGGAGGCAATACCGAGGCAATTGGCGAAACAGATTTCCACTGAGCTGACAATACCTACGATTGGGATTGGAGCGGGGCTTGATTGTGATGGGCAAGTTCTTGTGTTTCACGATATCTTGGGACTCTACCAACGATTTAAACCTAAATTCGTCAAACAATATGCTTTACTGGGGCGGAATGCAGTCCAAGCGATCCAGTTATATCATCAAGAGGTAAAATCAGGTCAATTTCCAGCTGAGGAACATACTTTTACTCTATCAGATGGGGTTTTTATAAATCTTTATGGGAATAAATAAATTAACTGGTAAATAGGATATTTATAAATGATCTCTGTGTAGATTATTTCTTAAAATTTGCTATAATAAATTTGGATGGAAGGAAGGACTAACATTGAGATTGAAGGAAAAAACTCATCGCCGCCGTGTGCGTAATCAAGAAATGGCCATTGCCTTACTTCAAGATCGTTTAGCGGAGATTGAGGAAAAAATGCCTAAGCGATAATTTCCAAGCATTTGCTCGAGATTTTTTTGCACTGTAGTGATATAATATAAATGCAACCTGACTTGTGCGTATGGATTATCATGGTTTTGATCCTATAATGTGACAGGGAACTAAATGTTAAGTTATTACAACAGGCCCTTTTCTAGGGAAGTTGGAAAGTTTGAACTAGGTGCCCACCTGCGAAAGCGGGGTCAGAAACCTGAAGTCTTACGGCAAGTTGGGGAAGGGTAGGGAATATTCCCTGCCCTTATCATATTAAGGGGTGTATTAATGACTCGAATCCTACTAACGCGTCATGGCCAGACCATATGGAACATCGAAGGACGAGTGCAAGGAAGTCTGGATTCTCCGCTTACAGAAAAAGGAATACTTCAGGCCCGTTCCTTGGCAGTCAGACTAAGGAACGAGGGAATTGAGCGCATTTATTCCAGTGATTCCCTTCGAGCAATAGGTACTGCCGAAGAGATTCGTTGTGAACTTGGGCTTGAAACAATAACTACAAATCCTGCGCTGCGCGAGTTTGCCTTTGGCGAATGGGAAGGGCGTATCTGGCAAGACTTACGAGAAGAGAATCCGGATGTCTTTAGAATTTGGGACTTGCAGCCACATCTTGTCACCACACCCAGTGGCGAGAACATGAGATTGTTAATGGAAAGGGCTTGGAACTATTTACAACAAATTCTTAAGCTCCATGCGGAAGAGACGGTTTGTGTTGTAACACATGGGTTAACTTTAAAGATGATAGTCACGAAAGCACTAGGCTTTAAGGTTCATGAGTGGGCAAAAACACCGTGGCAGCACAATACGGCTTTAAACATCTTCGAGGTCGTTGGACAGCAATGGACACCAAGGCTCATAGGGGATTGCAAGCACTTAGACGAATTAGAGATGAATTAGGGCAGCAAGAAGAGGGTAGCAAAACATGGAACTCCTACGAAAAGGAAAAGGGGTTTCTTTGAAAGTGGATTCAAACGATGTGAACTCAAAATAGGCGTAGGGATAAATCAAGCCTGTCTCTACGCCTATTTTAATATGCAGAAAATATACAGATATAATATTTAATTCGTTACTCAGTACTTTTTTCCCAATCCTGATTAAACATAGCGCCTAATTTGGCGGATGCTAAAGGAGAGGGAACAGTAATGGAAAATTCATGGTAGGCGACAAATGAATAACGTGTCCAGTTTGAACTGCTTAACAAAAAAGACGAGTTGTCAAAAATGGCTAAATGCATCCCGAGTGGTGTCTGACTCGGGAAATATCGGATGGTAATATTTTTGACCTTTAATTTCTCCAGGGTAGTAGGTGTTTTACTCACCAAAGCTCGATCTAAAATAAGACGTATGTCCCGCCCTTTCTCAGCAGCATCAATTAAGGCCTGTATTATATCAGGATCAGTATCAGTTATTTCTGAGATTTCTATCCAGATGGATTTTGTACTGGCTGATATCTGCTCGACAAGCTGTTGCTTAATTTTGGCGCTGGTGGCTAAGACAATCATATCATCCGGTAGAGAGGATGTTTTGGGTACGTTCAAGGGGAAAGTTGTGGTAAATTCCCAATCCTTTGAGAATAGATTTGCGGTTTTCCAAGCGGATTTTCCGGATAACTCTACCGCAAGATCATGGGCCAGCAACCCATCGGCAGTCCAAGGTGGTCCATAGATCATAGCCACGTTTTGGTCAACAATTAAGTATTTGGTATGATTAATTTGTCCTTTTTGTGCAGGATAAAACTGGATTGATACATTTTCACTCTTTAATAGATCCAGAGTTACCCGATTTACTTTTTGCCATTGGTCCAGGAGGATACGGACATCAATCCCCGCACGAGATTTTGTAAGAAGAAGCTGAACAAGGCCAGGGTCATCAAACTCAGCCTGCTCAACGTAAATGGACGTTTGGGCGGACTGAATGAGGGTTAACGTTCGATTATAGATTGCATCTTTATCAATAAAAAGTGCTTCTGCGGGCAGGTCGGAAATCGGGACTGGTTCAGGAAAAAGTTTCGAAGGTTTAAACGAACATCCACTTATTAACAACATACTGAATAACAGAAGAAAAAAAATAGGACTGACGAATCTCGGTTTTAACATGGTACTTACTTCTCCCAAGGCTAATAATATCTTTATTAGTATACCATAAATGTCCAAGAGGTGAATAGTTCTGAGAGGCATAACGCTTCTAAGTCTTTCATAAGATTCGCAAAGCGAGTTAATATCTCGAAAGGGCATAAAAAAATGAAGTTGTTAAAGACTAACGGGTTCATCTTAATGACTGTTTTGAGTCTTATGGCAATTGCTTGGTTGGTTTATCCGAAAGTTACAATGATTCCGATACCCAAGATGCCCAATGATTCTACAGCTGAATTTTCTGCGACGAGGGCTTATGAGCATGTTAAGCATCTCGCCCAAAAAATTGGACCTCGACCTGCGGGAAGTAAGTCGGAGCTGGCGGCAGCCCAGTATATTAGTTATGTATTAAATCAAAATGGCTGGCGATACACAATTATTCTATGATTTTCCTGGGAATTTATAGTTTGCTTATGATTCCCCTTTTCTTAGCCGCGTTACATGTCGCATTCACAAACAACCAACTTTCACAAAAACTTTTGGCTCATGCTCGAAAGCCTGCGCTTATCATGATTGGTCTGCTTATTTCAGTACTAGGGTTAGTTCCAATTTATACAAGCGATTACCCTCAGAAAGTTACAGTTCGTGAAGAGTGGTCAGGTAATACTGATGGATTGGTTCATATTTTTTCTGATGAACGTCTGCCCCTCCAGGTCGTGCATGATCTGAACGGGCAAGAAGGAAAGAGTCAATTTTTACCCATACTGAATGAATTCTCCCCAATAAGCGTCGATACATCCGTGGTAGAAAAAAACAAAAATTCTCAGAGAACCCTCGATATCTCCTTCAAACTGAATTATATAAGTGAACCCTATATAATCCGTTTCAAATTAGAAAGCGCCCATCCTTTTGAAATCCAAACCGACGACTTTTTACCCATGGCCAAACTTCCTAAAAAAATAGAACTTAAAGGAGTACAACAACCCTCTGGAAATTATTCGATCATACTACAGAGAACGCCTCCACATAAAAAAATAATTCATTTGGCTGTTGAAACACAGGGTATAATAACGTGCACTATAGAGGCTATGTTTCCTGATCTGTCACCACGCCTAAAAATTCAAAACACGCTTTTATCGGTTGATTATCAGATCCAGTTTAATAAGAGTTATGATATTTAAATAACCAACCCTGCAGGCAAGGACATTAAAGTGTCCAATCTGATCTTTTATGGGCAACTGAAAATTTTTGTATAAGAACTAAATAAATGATGTAAAATATCAAGGTCGTCAAGGTCGGATAATGCTAGCAAATTGAGGAGGTGTTTTATTCTCAAAGTTAGAATTGATAAAAATATGGAGGTGTTTTTTATGTTTAACCTGGTACCATTTACAGTAAGACATCCCGAAATTCAAAGATACAATAGTTGGTTTGACAATGAGGGTATTTTCGAAAATATTTTTAATGACAGATTTTTGCCTTCCTTTTATAAAAATAGTTTTCAAATGAAAGTAGATATAAAGGAAAACGAAAAAGAATATATTCTTGAAGCTGAACTTCCCGGGGTTAAGAAGGAAGAAGTTAATATTCAAATTAATGATGATAGACTTACAATATCAGTCCAAAAAAATGAGCAGACTGATGAGGAAAAGGACAGTTATATCCGTAAAGAGAGAAATTATTGTACAATGACCAGATCGTTTGCTATTTCTAATACAGAAACTGATAATGTTAATGCTAAATTTGAAAATGGTCTTCTTTTAATAACACTGCCCAAAAAACAGCATAAGACTATGGAAGGTAAACAAATTGAAATTCAATAACTAATATTTTTCAGTTAAGAGCATCGTAATAGATGCTCTCTTCAGTATAACTAAAACGATCTYAATTTAAACTCATGGATCAAGATATGGAGTTTTATGGATATTGCCATAAATGTAAGAGGCGTTATAAAGAAAGCCTCTTTTTCATTTTTTATGGAATTATGAGCTATTATGAAGAAACAGAAATAATATTGCAGAAAAGCTCGCGAGTGATAAGGATATAGCGGTTGATATTTGCGAATTACCGAACATTTATCAGACATTTGATGATAGATTTTTGCATTAATGAGAAGGGGTTGGCTTTACGGAAAGAGAACATATAGATGGTAAAATAAGTAAAGAGGAGCGAGAGCAATGAATCAATCTCTGATCTCGAATGTCAAACATAAAATACCATCTCTTAAAAGTTCGTATTTGTGGAATTCTTTCCAAGCCCAATGGCATCACTACTTTGGAAGGACAGATGAAGCTATCCATAATTGGTTGGATTTATTAAATCAGGGTTCGCCTAAGTCCCGTTTAAAAGTGGTGCGATATTTGATCGAAGCTCAAGCTTTTCAAGAGGCAAGAGATTATTTGGAACGTCAGGAAAGTAAGCAGAATGATGAATCAGCGGAGATAAATTATCTTCTCGCCCGGTGCTATATCGGTCAAGCGCTTATTCCACTGGCCAAGAAGAAAATCGAGCAGGCAATCCAGGTCAAGCCGCAGAATTCGATTTACTGGGACTTACTGGCTGATTGTTATCTAGAACTCGGAGATTGGCGTGAGGCAATTATTGCCCTGAATAATTCGTTGCGAGCGGCGCCCAAACATGCAGAAATAAATTATCGTCTCGGAATTATTTACGCTTTTCATGATCTATATCAAGAAGCCTTAATGTGTTTTCAGGGATGTTGCCATCTTCAACCACACAAAACCGTCTATTGGGAGATGAAGGCTGAGATGCATTTACGGTTGAAACAGTTAGCTGATGCGTGTAAAAGTTTTGAAAAGGCGCTTCGTTATGGGGGAACCCCGGATTTAGCGGCCAGATTAGCGTATTGTTATATCCAAAACAACCAGATCAAAAAAGGAATCAAGTATTATAAGCTCACTCTAAAATATGAACCAGATCATTATGATTCATTAAGCAACCTTGCCGCAGTCTATCAAAACTTGGAACGTTCTCAGGATGCTTTAAACCTGTTGGAAAACGCCAAAAATATTTATCCAAATGATCCTATCTTACTCAATAACTACGCCTTTACCTTGGTCCATCAGGGCTGCACCAGAAAAGCAACGGAGTATTATCGTGAAGCTTTAGAGTTGATACCCAATCATCCACTTATTCTCTATAATTTGTGTGTTTGCCTCACCCGTATAGGAAATTGGCAAGAAGGTATTGTATTATTGAATGAGCTTATTGAAATAGAGCCAAACCATTCGGCGGGATGGGTTTTACTTGGAAATATTTATGATCAAATCAATCAATTTGACACAGCTATCGACTGTTATAATAAGGCACTGAAGCTGGCATAATGGAGAAGGGAACAGCCCTTCTCTTTTTTATGTCAAATACGCCATGACTCGAACAATGATGTTCGAGGTTAGGAGCGCCGGTTAAGGTTTCGTTCGTTTTCATTTTTACTTTCAGAGATGGATTTGATTTTCTTTTGTAAATAATAATGCTAAAATAGAATGTATTATGTCTGATAAGGAGCGAATGATGTTTCAAGTATGTATTCAAGCGTATTTCGATGCTGCTCATTTTATTCGAAACTATGATGGTAACTGTGCTAAATTGCATGGTCATCGTTGGAATGTTGTAGTTTGTATTGAAGGCAGACAATTGGATCATTTGGGGATGTTGATAGATTTTAGAGCAGTTAAACAGAGTATTCGGGAAAAATTATTGCTACTGGATCATAGTTTGTTAAATGACTCGCCTTCATTCGATTTAAAAGGGGTTAATCCAACAGCTGAGAACCTAGCGCGACTAATATTTACGGAACTTGAGAAAGAATTAGTCCTTACAGAAAAACGCTTGGCATGGGTTCAGGTTAACGAATCTCCAGATGCATGGGCTATTTATAAGGAGGACTGATGAATAGTCATGAAAATAGGCGAGGAGTTAAGTAATGCTTAATTTACCGGTAACAGAAATATTCTCGTCGATCCAAGGAGAAGGACCTTATGTTGGGGTACGACAAATCTTTCTTCGTCTGCCGAAGTGCAACTTAACATGTCCCTATTGTGATACTGAGACGAAGGTTCCGGAACAGTTTCGGGTTGAGAAGGTACCGGGAACACGATTTTTCAACAAGATGGAAAATCCCGTACCTCTGGATAAGTTGTTTGATATACTGCAGACCTTTGATTTTTCTATTCATCACTCACTGAGTGTTACCGGAGGAGAGCCCCTTCTTTGGGTGGATGAATTACAAATCCTATTTCCCTATTTAAAAGAGAAGGGTTTAAATATTTATCTTGAAACCAATGGGACTATGCCGGCTCAACTTCTTCAAATATTACCGCTGGTCGATGTGATTAGCATGGATATTAAGTTGCCGTTCGATAGTAAGACTTTTTGGGATGTTCATGAATCCTTTTTGCGATACAGTATTCAAAAAGAAGTATTTGTCAAAATCGTTGTCAATAAAGATACTGCTGTGAAAGATCTTCAGCATGCCTGCAATTTAATTGCCAGGGTTGACCCATCGATTCTAACGATTCTGCAACCTGTTACTCAAACGCAAGGTATCCAGACTCCCAAATTTCAACAGCTCTTGGAATGGCAAAACCATTTGCTTAATAAACTCGTCGACGTTCGAGTCATTCCTCAAACACATGTTTTTATAGGACAACTATAGAAATTCTTTACCGGAGGACCATAGTAAAGGAGAAAAGAAAAAGATTATGGGGATGGATTTAGAAAAGATTGAGCAAGCAGTTTACTTGATTTTGGAGGCTATCGGAGAAGATCCTCAGCGCGAAGGGCTAAAGGATACACCAAAACGAGTAGCCAGAATGTATGCAGAAGTTTTTACTGGGATAAATGAAGACCCTGGTCGCCATTTGAAGGTACAATTTTCCGAAGTACATGAAGAAATGGTAATTGTTAAGGATATACCAATCTATTCTATGTGCGAGCATCATCTGGTTCCATTTTTTGGCAAGGCGCATGTCGCCTATATTCCGCGCAAAGGAAAAATAACGGGTTTGTCAAAATTAGCGCGTGTCGTTGAAGGTTTCGCGCGCAGACCACAGCTTCAAGAACGCTTGACGGCACAAATCGCCGATGCTATTATAGACGAACTTGTTCCACTGGGGGTTTTGGTTGTTATTGAAGCAGAGCATATGTGTATGACCATGCGAGGGGTTAAGAAAGCGGGATCACAAACAATAACCTCAGCAGTAAGGGGGGTATTTAGAACTAATCCTGTTACAAGATCAGAAGCTTTTTCACTGATTCAAGGACATAAAAGCTAAGAAAGAGGTAATCACGGTGGATGATCAACCAACAAATCCATCCGATCGACACGGAAAATTAGAACTTATTGCGACACAACAGGTTGGGGCGAATGGCGAACTATATAAGGTTGTTGATTTTCTCAATAAGAATCTAAAAGATTATCGACTAATGTTCGGTTTGACGAAAAGAGATGATAAAATGGTTATCTCTGTTTACGAAGTTTAGTGATTGGAGGAAGGGTATGCGTATTTTACTGACCAATGATGATGGCTATCATGCACCTGGAATCCAAACATTATGCCGCACCCTTAGATCGCAAACAAAACATGACATTATTATTGTTGCCCCCGAAAGACAGCGTTCAGCCACAGGCCATTCGATAACTTTGTTTCAGCCCTTGTTACTCACAGAATACAATCTTGTCGGACAGCATAAAGGGTATGCCATTAGTGGTACCCCCTCAGATTGTGTAAAGTTAGCTATACAAGGTGCGCTTGTTTCCAAGCCTGATCTAATAATTGCCGGGATTAACCTCGGTTCCAACTTAGGAACGGATATTTTTTATTCAGGGACGGTTTCTGCGGCGATGGAAGGGGTACTGCTCGGAGTTCCTGCACTGGCGGTGTCTCTGGCGAGTTATGAGTTCAGGAATTTTGAACCGGCTGCAACTTATTTGGCTGAGCAATTAGATTTTATTATTCAACATAATCATAACGGCATGTTGAATATAAATATCCCGGGAAAGCCTCAGGCCGAGTGGCGTGGTGTGAAAGTGACCCGCTTGGGTAAAACTGTTTATGAAAATGTTTTCGAACGGCGTGTCGACCCGCATGGAAGAACGTATTTTTGGCAGGGCGGAAATTTAGCGCAAGACCTCGAGATCGATACGGATTTAAGAGCGATACAGGAGGACTTTATTTCTATAACACCCATGCATAGTGATTTGACAGATTTTGCGCGCGTTGAAACGTGGCGACAAATTATTGCAAGTAAATAAATCAAGGAGTACTGAATGTCTGTACTCCTTGATCTTGGATTTATACGGAAGTGCTATTTAGAGAATCCTTCGCGCGACGGATCATTGCTTTGACCATGCTGCCACCGATTCGTCCCCCCACATGGCCACATTCGCGGGAAGTCATGTTGCCCCATCCCTCGCTTTTTATTTTTGAACTCAAACCTAATTCATCTGCAACTTCCCATTTGAATTCTTCCAATACAGAGTGGGGTAGAATACCATTATTGTTTCTTCGACTCATCTGATACATCCCCTCCCATTTTATTTTATTTATTTCGGGACAGTTGTAGTATTCACATATTTTCGATCGTTTATAGTACTCAAATTCTGGATTAGCAATGTGTTTTTGTTAACGGAGGATATTCTTGATGATAATTGCAACTTTTATATTTTATTTTGTACTTTTTATTATTATCTTTTCTTTTTCAGGCGGAAGAAACGTAGAAAAATCAAATTCGCTATTTAAATTTTTGGTAATCCCTGCTCTTTTTGGCGTAGGTATGGCCTTTTTATCCGTGATCAAGGTATACTTTGTTTATAAGTTATTGGCTCTGGCAGCTGTTCTTGTAACGGGTCTCTTATCATATTGGCAATGGGGGGAACAAATTCATCGTTGGTGGAATTAAGCGAACTTGTATTTTCTTGTACTATTCAGAAAGTATAAGTTTCGGGTAAGCATAAGTGCAACTAGGCGGTCGCCTTCGCTAAGGCTGACAGAACGAATAATACGTGCGAAGACAGTGTCTKCRTGTGGGCACCAGCCAAGTTTTCTTTAAATATGACTTAACGCGGAAGGTATTTACCGAGCCAGGGAAGCCGTTTTAAATCCGTTAAGGTGATCCCGCCATTGAAACATAGGATCAGACAGTAAATTGCAATTCCAACAGAAAATTCAGTGAGATAACCTGCAATATGTCCGCTAAAGAGGGGGTTTAATAAGTGAAAAATTAGAAGCATGCCGATTCCCCCACTGACTGGTTGGAGGAGGAATCTTTGAAGGTCTAAGGGCATTCCTGTATAGCGTGAAATAGCAATGAGATTTAGAACCGCCATAATAATATAACCGACGGTATAAGCCAAAGCCGTTCCACGAAGACCCCATTGGGGGAGGCCTGTTAGATATACTAATATTGGAATTCGTATGATTGCCGCAATGATTGAATGGAGGACAGGAAGATGAACTTTTCCAAGTCCTTGAAGAATTCCCGTTGTGGTTTGTTGTAAATACGAAAAGATACCTCCCAAAGCTAACACACGTAGAATTGGGGCAATTTGTGAACTATTGAAAAAAGATGTGAGTGGTAGGGAAAAATAAAATAAGATAATAAGGCATGGAATTCCAATTAGGATTGTTAAACGAATAGCTTCAGTACTACGGGCTCGGACGATATGTAATTGGCGTCGGGCGGTTGCTTCTGAAATAGCAGGAACCAGTGAAGTTGCCAAGGCAAAGGTAAAAATACTGGGAAAGGTGAGTAAAGTAAATGCCGAACCCCCAAGTTGTCCGAATAAGGTTGTCGCTTCCCGTGCCCCGTATCCGGCCACTTGAAGGCGCAGGGGGATAAGTAGAGCGTCCAAGGCAGATAACCCTGTAAAAAGCAGCCTGCCGACTGTTACGGGAGATGCAAGGCACCATAACTTGGTTAAGATTAGGCGGGATGAATAACCTGGTTCACGACTCTCTGTTTTGAATTTAGGCAATACATACTGATACTGAAAGGCAATCACCAATAAACCGATCAATTCTCCTGCCAACATGCCTAAGGCCAACCCAGCTGCAGCCCATTCGATACCTGCATTGAGAAGTCGAAGCGCTGCCGTATAGCCTACAGCGACACGGACAAGTTGTTCACATATCTGACTTAGAGCAGTAGGGACCATATTCTGCAAGCCTTGAAAATATCCGCGAAAAACTGAAGATATAGAGACAATGAAAATAGCCGGTGTACAAATTAGAAATATATTAAGGACCCTGGGGTCAGGGAATATTCGATGTGCCAAGAAAGGAGTTATGAAATACAAGACCGTCGATACGACGGTACCAGAAAAAAATAAAAGCCAAAATGCAAGACGGAAGATGGCATGTGCTTGAGCTGTACGTCCAAGTGAAATTTCTTCGGAGACCATTTTCGCAATGGCGAGTGGAATACCGGCAGTTGTTATGACAAGGGCCAGCATGTAGATGGGGAAAACCATGTTAAATAGACCATAAGCTTCACCACCGATATGGTTCATAATTAAATATTGATATGCAAAGCCCAGAACTCGGTTTACTAAATTGGCTCCCAAGAGTATGGCTGCTCCGTAGACAAAGGTTCTTTTGGGCATGTAACCCTCCATGAAGAAAATTGACTTGCGCCCACACGCGAAGACACTGTCTTCGCACGTATTAACCCTTCTTGCAGACGCTGGCCAGGACTCGAACAGGAAGCTCGAGGTTAGACCGCCGTCAAGGACGGCAAGGCACCGGGATAGCCGAGTGTCCCATTTAACCTTATGCTTGTGGAAAATAAGAAATGCTTATAAAATGGTATAGGTGACCCTCTAAGTTTAAAGGATTTTGACATGCAATAGCGAAAGACTTTATATGAGCTTTGAGAGGGAAAAAGGAATAAGTCCTTTTACTTAAATAACATAATCAAGGAGGAAATCGTCTTGAAGACCTATGACACAAAACATCTTCGCAACGTCTGTTTGGTAGGGCATGGTGGAGCAGGAAAGACTTCCCTTGCGGAGACCTTTCTTTTCAATTCAGGTGTAATTAATCGTATTGGGAAAATTTCGGAGGGAAACACCGTCTCGGATTATTTACCTGAAGAAGTGAAACACAAAGTGTCGATCAGTATGAGTCTTATTCCGATTGAGTGGCAAGGGGTTAAGGTCAATGTTCTCGATACTCCCGGATATTTAGACTTTTTTGGGGAAGTCAAGAGTGCTTTGCGCGTCGCTGAGTGCGGTGTTTTAGTGCTTTGTGGCGTGGCAGGTCTGGAAGTTCAAGCAGAAATCGCGTTGGATGCTATAGAACACCAGAAGTTACCCAAAGTGATCTTTGTCAATAAACTGGATCGGAAGAATGCTAATTTTGGTAAGGTTATGGAACAACTGAAAAATGCATATCCCCAGGCAAGGTTTATTCCTTTGCAGATTCCGGTTGGTCAAGAAGAAAGTTTTCAGGGTGTCATTGATATTATCGAGAATAAAGAATTTACCTACGAAGCCGATGGGAGCGGTAAGTTTTCGGTTAAAGAGGTTCCGGCTTCGTACAAGGCAGAGGTTGATCAATTAAGAGATCAATTAGCTGAGGCTGTCGCCGAAGCGGATGATGAAATCCTAATGAAATATCTAGACGGGGAAAGTCTTACTGAGGAAGATCTGCAAACCACTTTACAGCAGGCGTTAGAACAAAATCTTGTTATCCCGGTGCTTTGCGGCTCAGCATACAAAAACATTGGGATTACAAATATTATGGATTTTTTGGCCAAGTACGTTCCTGCGCCTGAAGTAGTCCCGGAGAAAGCGGCTCTAGTGTTTAAAACCCTCGCTGATCCCTACGTCGGTAGAATGTCGTTCTTCCGGGTTTATGGGGGACAGTTTAATGCCGAAACGATGGTCTATAACTCAAGTCGTGGGTCAGAGGAGAAAATTGGGCAGCCGTTTTATCTGCGCGGTAAAACACAAGAACCGATTGCGTCAGTTTCCGCTGGAGATATTGCCGTCGTCGCCAAATTACAAGAGGTGAGAACGGGAGATACCTTGAGTGGAAAGGATCATCCGGTCGAACTTCAGGGTATTGATTTTCCCGTCCCGACTTTATCTGTGGCGATAGGGGCAAAGACYAAAGGGGATGAGGATAAACTAGGCAGTGCGTTGGCACGTTTGGCGGATGAAGATCCAACGATCAAAATCAGTAAAAATACTGAAACCAAGGAATTGCTTTTAACGGGACTAGGGGAAATGCACCTTGAAATATATCTGGAAAAGCTGACACGTAAGTTTGGAGTTGCTGTATCCATGAAAGTTCCTCGTGTTCCTTATCGTGAGACAATCCGCAAAGCAGTTAAAGTGGAAGGGAAACATAAAAAGCAAACAGGTGGACATGGTCAATATGGCCATGTGTGGATTAATTTAGAACCCTCAGGGGACAAAGAATTTGAGTTTACCGAGGCGATTTTTGGTGGATCAGTACCGAAGCAATATATTCCGGCTGTGGAAAAGGGCGTTCGCGAGGCTATGGGTGAAGGAATTTTGGCGGGGTATCCCGTGACCGATATTAAGGTCACGCTAGTCGACGGTTCTTATCATGCCGTCGATTCATCAGAAATGGCTTTTAAACTTGCAGCTATCATTGCTTTTCGTAAGGGGGTAGAATTAGCAAAACCCATCTTACTGGAGCCGATTGTTGAGGTGGAAATAACAGTTCCCGAGGCCTTTATGGGAGATGTGATAGGGGATATTAATGGAAAACGCGGAAGATTATTGGGCATGTCTGCCGGCAGCGGAAAATTTCAAGTAATCCGCGCCCATGTTCCTCAAGCTGAAATGATGCGCTATACTATTGATTTGAGATCTCTCACTCAAGGGAGAGGGTCGTTTACCATGGAATTTATCCAATACGAAGAAGTGCCGGATAGACTCTGCGAAACTTTGGTAAGTCAGTTAAAATCTGCGCAAAGTCATTAACTTAAAGAGCTGGTTAGATTTAAATCAAAACCAGCTCTTTTTCGTTTCTTATTCTTGGATTGAAGTTATTCCATAGAAATGGTAGAATTATGTTAGTATTCATTAACATGCTGGTACGTTCAGGCATGTTTTAATTGAAGACGAATATGTGTACTGTAAATACTGAAGACAAAGTATTAAATGCTTCAATTGTTCTCACCTGTTCCAATGGATGACAGGAGGGTTATCAAATGGACATTGTGAAGAATATGGCTAGAGTTTATAATATTGGTTTGGACGTTGGTTCGACAACGGTAAAAATAGTTATTTTAGATCATGATGAAAATATTGTTTATAAGAAATATCTGAGACATTTCTCTAATATAAAAGATACTGTTGTTATGATGCTTGAAGGCGCCAAAACGGCCATGCAAGGACACTTATTGACCTTGATGGTTACCGGATCCGGAGGATACAATATTTCCCAAAAGTTAGAGGTTCCTTTTATTCAGGAAGTAATTGCTTGTACTAACGCCATTAAAATAGTTATTCCAAACACAGATGCGGCGATCGAACTTGGTGGAGAGGACGCTAAGATAACCTTCTTTGGGGAAGCAATCGAACAAAGAATGAATGGAACGTGTGCCGGAGGTACGGGCGCATTTATTGATCAGATGGCTTCATTGTTACAAACGGATGCACCCGGTCTAAATGAACTCGCCAAGGAATATCGAAATATATATCCTATCGCTTCCAGGTGTGGTGTGTTTGCAAAGACCGATGTACAACCCTTGTTGAATGAAGGAGCAGCCAAAGAGGACATTGCTGTGTCTGTTTTACAAGCTGTTGTGAATCAAACGATTAGCGGTCTGGCTCAAGGTCGCCCTATCAAAGGGAACGTGGCCTTTTTGGGAGGGCCGCTGCATTTTATGTCCGAGCTAAGACAACGCTTTATTGAAACACTAAAATTAAAGAACACAAATGTGATCTTTCCCGAGGATTCACAATTTTTTGTGGCCATTGGAGCAGCGATGTCCTCACGTGATAAAGTGCCTTTTACGCTCGAGTGTCTATATGAAAGAGCGCCGATGATTCATAGCATCAATAATGCTGAGGGTGAAAAATTAGAAATTCTATTTGCCAACGAAGAGGAATATGTGGAATTTAAAGAGAGGCATGCCATGCATAAGGTCAGGCGAGTGGATCTTGATAGCTATGCAGGAAATGCCTATTTAGGTATTGATACCGGATCGACAACCACCAAGATTGCGCTTGTTGATGAAGAGGGAGGCTTATTGTACTCGCACTATGGCAGTAATATGGGCAACCCGTTAGAGTCTACAATAGAAGCCTTGAAAAGTTTGTATGGAAAACTAAATAAAGATACAAAAATTATTAACTCAGCAGTTACCGGATATGGAGAGCATCTCATTAAAGCTGCCCTGCGAGTAGATATCGGAGAAATTGAAACAGTAGCCCATTACACGGCAGCCAATTATTTCCGGCCAGGCGTTGATTCTGTTTTGGATATTGGCGGGCAGGACATGAAAAGTTTAGTAATTCGGGATGGAGTTATTGAATCCATCACATTAAATGAAGCTTGTTCTTCAGGATGTGGTTCCTTTGTTGAAACCTATGCAAATTCTCTAAACATGGATGTCAGAGAGTTTGCCAGATTGAGCCGGGAGTCAAGACATCCGGTTGATCTCGGGACGCGGTGTACGGTATTTATGAACTCTAGGGTTAAACAAGCGCAGAAAGAGGGTTCTGAAATTAGCGATATTTCGGCGGGGATAGCGATTTCAGTTATCAAGAATGCTCTTTATAAAGTGATACGCTTGCGAAACGCCGAGGAGCTCGGTAATAAAATTGTTGCTCAGGGTGGGACCTTCCATAACGACGCCGTCCTGCGGGCACTTGAAAAATTAACGAAACAAAACGTGGTGCGTCCAGATATTGCAGGCATCATGGGGGCTTTTGGCGCCGCTTTGATTGCTCAAGAACGTTATGAAAATGGGTATCAAACAAGTCTCATGCATGAAAAAGATTTATTAAATTTTAAAACAGAAACGTCAATGAAACGGTGTGGGTTATGCGGGAACAATTGCTTAATTAGTGTTAAACATTTTTCCAGCGGAAGTGACTATATTTCAGGAAACCGATGTGAAAGAGGCACAGGGAAAGACATCGTCAAAAATGAAATCCCTAATCTTTACGAATATAAGTACAAGAGAGTATTTCACTACAAACCCTTATCAAAAGATAAGGCATCGAGAGGGACCATCGGAATTCCTCGGGTCTTAAATATTTATGAGGACTATCCTTTCTGGTTTACATTCTTTACAGAACTAGGTTACCGGGTTATTATTTCCAGTCGATCGTCAAAAGAAATTTATGAGCTTGGAATGGATACAATCCCTTCAGAGTCTGCCTGTTACCCAGCCAAACTGGTTCACGGACATATTACTAATTTAGTAGAAAAAGGAATAAATAAAATATTTTATCCTTGCATTCCTTATGCCCAACAGGAAGATCCAGAGGCAGACAACCATTACAACTGTCCGATCGTTACTTCTTACCCAGAGACCATTAATGCGAACATGGATATTCTCAGAGAGTCTGATATTATTTTTTATCACCCTTTCTTGCCAATAGATATGCCAAGAAGAATGGTAAAACGATTGGTTGAAGAGTTAGAACCTGAAGGGATACCGAAGTGCGAGATAGCCGGTGCTTTGGATAAGGCCTATGCGGAACGTGATAGATATAAGGAAGATGTGAGACTAAAAGGAGAAGAAACCCTGGACTATATCCGTGAAAAAAAGATCAGGGGAATTGTACTCGTAGGCAGACCCTATCATATTGATCCGGAAATTAACCACGGTATACCTGAGATGATCGGGTCTTATGGGTTCGCTGTATTATCCGAAGACTCTATCCAACATCTGGGCAAGGTTGAAAGGCCCTTGCGTGTAGTCAATCAATGGGTATATCCGTCTCGAGAGTATTGTGCTGCCGGCTATGTTTCGGAGCAAAGGGACTTAGAATTAATTCAACTGAATTCGTTCGGCTGTGGTCTCGATGCAGTGACCACAGATCAAGTTAAAGAAATACTTGAGGCTTATGGAAAAATTTATACCGTCTTGAAAATCGATGAGATTAGTAATTTGGGTGCTGTAAGAATACGGGTGCGTTCCTTGATCGCGGCAATTAACGAGCGAAACAAGAAAAATTTTATACCCAGGAAACTCTATGATAAGCCACCCAAAGTTTTATTTACAAAGGAAATGAAAAAAACACATACAATTTTGGCGCCCCAAATGTCACCGATTCATTTTCAGTTTCTAAAGACTGGATTTGAGGATGCGGGGTATACTATTGAATTCTTACCCTCTGTCGATAAGTTGGCAATTGAAGAAGGGTTAAGGTATGTGCATAACGATGCCTGTTATCCGGCTATTATTGTTATTGGCCAGTTAATGGAAGCGTTGAGATCCGGTAAGTATGATATAAACAATACCTCGATCATCATTACTCAAACCGGCGGAGGATGTCGAGCGACGAACTATATCGCCTTGATCAGAAAGGCACTCCAGGATGCCAATTTGGAACATGTTCCAGTGATTGCCCTAAATACGGGGAATTCGTCTAACTTGGAGACTAATCCCGGTTTCAAATTCACAATGCCTCTGTTTAGAAAAACAATGAGGGGTCTTATCTACGGGGATCTTTTAATGCGGGTCCTTTATAGAGTTCGCCCATATGAAAAATTTCCGGGTTCCGCCAATCTCTTATATGACTATTGGGTTAATCGGTGCCAGGAATCCTTAAAGAAAGGAAATAGAAGGGAACACGTAGAAAATATTCGCCAAATTGTTAAGGATTTTGATAAGTTGACAATATATGAGGATTTGGTTAAACCGAAGGTTGGAGTTGTCGGGGAAATTCTGGTCAAATTCCACCCTACCGCCAATAACAACATTGTAGAACTGTTGGAAGCTGAAGGGGCTGAGGCAGTTGTTCCTGATCTTGCTGATTTCCTCTTATATGGCGCTTATGATAATCGCATTAAATATGAAAAACTATCGGGTAGTTTTTGGAGTATGGTGTCCGGTTATCTTTCAGTCAATCGAATTGAATCCTATCGCAAGGAGATGAAGAGGGCTTTGCAAGCCAGCAAGCGCTTTCATCCGCCAAAATCCATCGAAGAAATCGCTAAATATGCTAGAAAACACCTTTCTCTGGCTAATCAGTCCGGAGAGGGTTGGTTCCTTACAGGAGAGATGATCGAGCTGATTCGAAGCGGGGTCAATAACATCGTCTGCTTACAACCTTTTGCTTGCTTACCTAATCATATCACGGGCAAAGGCATGTTCCGTGAGATCAGACGATCTTATCCCCAGGTAAATATCGCTCCCATTGATTATGATCCTGGGGCGAGTGAAGTTAATCAATTAAATCGCATMAAACTTATGCTTTCCGTAGCCATGAAAAATTTACGATAGCGTAGCCAAATATATTCATCGGGATGGTGAGGGAACATGGAAGAATTAAAAGTTAGGGACATCATGACTGCTAATCCCATTGTAGTTAAGCGGCATGTAACTGTTCAAGAGGCAGTTTCCCTGATGCTTAAATATCGTATTGACGGTTTGCCGGTCGTGGATGATCAGGAAACTTTAGTGGGTATTTTCACTAAAACCCATGCCCTTAAGGCGTTAGGGCTGGATACGAAGATAACGGTTGCCGATATTATGCAAAGAAATGTGATCACGATCAGCGATGAAGCTTCGCCCGAGGAGGCCTGGCAAACCCCAAAAGTTGGGAGATTGGTTGTGGTAAATAGTTCCGGTCAAATGGTGGGCATAATCACCAGAACAGACCTGGTTCCTGCTTTTCAGCGCATGCTGGAATACGCTTTGGAGGAATTTAAAGGTATAATCAATTCCACCCATAACAGCATAATTGCCATTGATCGGAATGGTCGAATTGTTTTAATGAATAAGGCTGCCGAAAAAATGATGGGGATTGCTGTGTCTGAGGTTTTAGGAAAGGAAATAGATAGTATTATCGTAAATTCGGGGTTAAGAGAAGTGAGCCAAGGCAGTACCTGTCAACTTGATCATAAAGTTAGCATTCGGGATAAAGTTATGTTGGCGAATAGAACTCCGATCATGAAGAACGGAATAATAATTGGTGCCGTAGGAGTTTATCAGGAGATATCTGAACTGGAAAATTTGACTTCCGAGTTTAAAAATGTTAAAAAAATTAATGAAGAACTAAATACAGTAATTGAGTCTTCGGCGGATGGTTTTGTTGTTGCGGATGAAAATGGAAATATTATCAAAGCCAATCGGTCCAGTTATGAAATTATGGGTATCTCAAAGAGCAATATCATTGGGACGCCTGTGAATTGGCTGGAGGAAGAAGGATATAATATATCGGTTATTACGAAAGTTTTAAAAAGTAAAAAACAAGTAAGTCTTACTAAAAAATTAAAAAATGGAAAAGAAGTTTTAAGTACCGGTACTCCTATTTTTGATGAAAACGGAAATATATATCGTGTCGTTTCCAATTTACGAGACTTAACTGAACTAAATAAATTAAGCTTCGAGTTAAACAAGGCAAAGTTGGAACTGGAAACATACAGAATGGGGAATTTATCTGAGAATATTATTTACCGCAGCACTGAGATGGCAAGAAATGTGGAAAAAGCAATCAAGGTTGCCAGGTTCGATTCCACGGTGATGATTTTAGGGGAATCAGGTGTAGGGAAAGAGGTGTTGGCAAAATTAATTCACAGTTCCAGTAAGCGCAGTAAAGGACCCTTCGTTAACATAAACTGTTCAACTATCCCCTATAACCTTTTTGAATCCGAACTTTTTGGCTACGAAAGGGGTACTTTTACCGGGGGCAGTAAAGAAGGTCGCATTGGGCTCCTGGAACTGGCTAACAACGGTACAGCTTTTTTGGATGAGATAGGGGAAATGCCCTTGGATTTGCAAGTAAAGCTACTCCGTGTGTTGCAGGAGCGGGAAATTCTCCGTGTTGGCGGTCGAAAGCAGATCAAACTGGATATCCGGATCATTGCGGCAACCAACCGGAATTTAGAAGATATGGTGAAGAAAGGGCAGTTTAGAGAAGACTTATATTGGCGTCTTAACGTCGTATCCATTCATATTCCCCCTTTAAGAAAAAGGAGAGAAGATATACCTGCTCTTATTTATCATTTTATGCAGAATTTTAACCAAAAACATAATACCAATAAAACGATAACAAATGCGGTTATTGCTAAAATGGTTGAGTATAATTGGCCTGGTAACGTTCGGGAAATTGAAAATACTATCGAAAGAATGCTGGTTTTAAGTACTGGCAGCATAATTGATCTTGATTCCTTATGGTTTAACTCAGATCAGAATATAATTGAAAAATGGGCCTCTTTAAATTATTGGGAAGTTATGAATAAAACGGAAAAAAGACTTCTAACGCAAGTATACAATGACTGTAAAAGTACTCGTAAAGCAGCCAAAATATTGGGGATCGATCAATCAACTATTGTAAAAAAACTAAAAAAATATAAGCCACCTAATTGATGATTATTATCATCGCGATGACATCTGTAATCGTATGGTTTTGAGGCGGTTGATTCAATTGTTTTGGTAATATAGTTTATTGCTCGATGACATATATCATCATTAAAACTTGATAACTGCTAATTTATATTTAGATTATATTATATAGAATTTATTATTTCAGAAATTGTTTAGTTGATGGCATGTTCGTCGCATATTTATTGTATTAATATAATGGCTATAATGGCTGAAAAGGTATTACAAAGGCCGTTGCTTTGAATGTTAATGCTTGTAATATCAGTAGTGTAWCCCTTATCCGCTGCGAGTGTGGGAAGAATTACATTTGCTGGCTCAATTGCTCCATTTATGGCACGTTTGTTGCATACGTAAAGGTTTGAAGGATATTACCTTGGAGGGGGTGGTTGATTGAAGGTGATTTAGAAATTTAGAAATAAAAACCAAAGGGTTCGGGATTGAAGTTCAGGATTGAAATTGAAAAAGTGAAAAAGGTAAAAAGAAAAGAGAGGATGATTACTGTTGGCAACTTGTGCGGAGTGTAAATCTTTTTTTTCTATACCAGAAAATGCCGATGATTTTGAGCCGGGCAAAGGGGACTGCGTGATTGAAGAAAAGGATGAAAAAGGGAAGTTTTGGCTGTCCAAGACAACAATGGAAACCGGTGGATGCAAAGACTTCAAGCCTAAAGCGTGATCATAAGGCGATTATTATATTTCTAGAAATATAAGGGGGGTTTTTGTTAAATGGCAACTAGAGCTAAGAGTTTTGAGTACCGGGGCAAGGTCGTTGAATTTCCATTTGAAAACCCGGCGGAGGAGAATGTTCCTGATGAGGTGCTGCACGAGAATCTAGCGCGCCCAACCACAGAAAGGACAAAAAGGCTTAAAGCACGCTGTCGCTGGAAACATACTGCAGCCGGCGAATTTGTTGAGGATACGACAAGGGCCGGAATGGAACGGATGCGGAATATAACCGCCACTCACAAGCTGACCGAAGGTAAGCCTGAGGTGATCCGAAGAGCAATGGGACTGGCCAGTATTCTCTCGGGCACGGTTGTTCTGCAGGAAGACGAACTGATCGTTGGCTACCATGCTGAACATCCCAACTGGATCCCGTTGTACCCCGAGCTTTCGTATATGGCGGTGCAGGATTATATTCAAAGCAAATACGCTCCTCAGCCGGTGGAAGAGGCTCAGGAAATTAACGATTATTGGTTTAAGCACTCCCTGCAGTCGCACTGCCAGCCGTATTTTACCCAAGAAGAACTTTCCCAGATGTACCAGGTAAGCACTATGGAGGCACCGTCTTTTGCTTCCGGTTATAACAGTATTGTACCTCCGTACGAGACTGTGCAGGAAGACGGCTTACTGAAGAGAATTGAACTGGCCGAGCAGCATATCGCCGAAGCGAGGGCTGAGTTGGCTGCGCCGCATTGGAATGCTCCGGAACGGCTTCCATTAATCGCTAAAATTGATAACTGGGAAGCAATGATTATTGCGGATAAAGCGGTTATCGCTTGGGCCAGGCGGCATGCCCGCCTGTGCAAAATTGTCGCGGAAAATTTTGAAACTGATCCTGCGCGTAAAGAAGAATTGCTGATGATCGCCGATATTTGCCAGCGAATACCGGCCGAACCATGCAAAGGCTTACGGGACGCGGTACAGGCCAAGTGGTTTACTTTCCTTTTGTGCCACGCCGTTGACCGTTATGCCAGCGGTTACGCGCATAAAGAGGATAAAGTCCTCTGGCCTTACTATCAGATCAGTGTCCTAGAAAAAAGCTTTCAGCCGATGACGCATACGGATGCGGTGGAACTGATTGAGTGCGAGAGATTAAAAATCTCCGAACACGGCGCCGGCAAGTCGCGGGGTTACCGGGAAATATTCCCCGGCTCAAACGACCTGTTTATTCTGACCGTCGGCGGCTTAAACCAGGACGGCACGGACGGCTGCAATGATATGACCGATGCGATCCTGGAAGCAGCCCGGAATATCAGAACCACCGAGCCTTCCATTGTCTTCCGTTGGCATTCCAAAGGACGGCTCAAAACTAAGAGGTTAGTCTTCGAATGTATCCGGGACGGCTTAGGTTATCCTTCGATCAAACATGATACGATCGGTACAGCCCAAATGATGTATTATGGCCGTTTCAGCCAGAATAATAACGGGGCGACGCCGGAAGAAGCCCACGATTGGGCCAATGTTCTCTGCATGTCTCCCGGACTTGTGGGGCGGAGAAAAGCGCAGAAGACCAGGTCCGAAGGCGGCGGTTCGCTATTCCCGGCTAAAATCATGGAAATCACACTGGCTAATGGGTTCGACTGGAGTTATTCCAACATGCAGTTGGGCCCGAAGACCGGTGACGCTACGGATTTCAAAACCTTTGAGGATTTATGGGAAGCCTACCGGACGCAATATCAATATTGCATAAGCTTGGTCATCCGGGCCAAAGACGTTTCGCGTCACTTCGAAGGAAAATTCCTACAAATGCCCTTTGTTGCCAGCATTGACGATGGTTGCATGGAGCTGGGGAGAGATGCAATGGAATTATCCGAGCAGCCTAATGGCTGGCATAATCCAATCACCACCGTAGTCGCCGCGAATTCCATGGTCGCRATGAAAAAACTGATTTTTGATGAGAAAAAATATACCATGCAACAGTTAGTGGACGCTCTCCATAGCAATTGGGAAGGTTTCGAAGAAATGCAGCGCGACTTCTTAAATGCTCCCAAGTGGGGAAATGACGATGACGAAGCTGATCAGACAATTAAACTTTTCTATGAAGATATTATCGCCGGTGAAATGAGAAAACTGACCAATTATTCTGGCGGCCCGGTTATGCCGACCGGTCAAGCGGTGGGGCTGTACATGGAAGTTGGTTCCAGGACCGGCCCGACTCCTGATGGCAGATTCGGCGGCGAAGCTGCGGATGACGGCGGGATTTCACCATATATGGGTACCGACAAGAAAGGGCCTACGGCTGTCCTCCGGTCGGTGTCCAAGGTTAACTCTTCTACCCAGAAAGCCAATCTGCTTAATCAGCGGCTTTCAACTTCAATTATGCGCAGCAAACACGGCTTCAATATTTGGCTGGCCTACATGAAAACCTGGTTCGACTTAGACATTGACCATGTCCAGTTCAACGTGGTCAGCACGGAAGAAATGAAAGCAGCGCAAAAGGAACCGGAAAAACACGGGGACTTGATTGTTCGGGTCTCGGGATTCAGCGCTCGCTTTGTGGATATTTCCACGTATGGGCAGAATACCATTATGGCCAGGACGGAGCAGTCATTTGGAGCTGAGGACTTGGAATACCTGGGAGTCAACCTGTAGATTTCTAATTAATAGAGATTAATATAGTTAGGAGGTTGCTTTGGGCATGACTGAAATAAAGACGAGAGCTTACGATATCAGGCTGGAAAAGGGAACCACGAGACCTTGCCGGATCTGCAAATGGGGGATCGAGGATCCCACTGACCCTTCAAAGGGTCAGTGCATCGGCAGCAAAACAAAACAGGGCGGAATATGGAAAAGAATGGTCCATGATTATTTCAATACGACTTGTGACAAATTTGAAGAAGGGGAACTCGACTTCAGGGATCATGTTTAAATGAGTTTACATGCACCTTGTGAAAACAAGGTGCATGTTTTTAGAATTAAACCAGGATTAAGCCACGTGGCAGGTGTGGGAGATCGGCAGAATATGTTTCGATGAACATGACAAAATAGCGCTCTTCTGCTATAATGTGCTATAATGGCTGGTGGGAAGTTAAACCAAATGAGTATGAGAACGAGTACGAACGGAGGGTAAACAGATGGTAGAGAAAAAAATTATCATTCCGGAGAAAGATCCGTTCTTTTATGTAGAAAGCGATACCCTGAGAGTGCTTCGGAGAGTGGAAGAAATCTCAAAAAAACATCCTGTCAATGTATTAATCAGTGGCAGGCAGGGTTGCGGTAAATCTTCGATTGTCCGGCAATATGCCGCAGTGTTTAACCGTCCGTTAGCAACTTTTCAAATAGGAATCTTGTCCGAACCGGGTCAGCTTTACGGCGAGCATGTTTTAGAAAATGGGGAGACAAAATATCGCTCCTATCTGTTCCCGGATGCAATCCAGACCCCGAACTGTGTTGTGCATTTGGAGGAAATCAACCGTCCGGAGCACCCCAAAGCGCTTAATATGCTTTTCTCGCTGTTGGCGGAAGACAGGCAGGTTTGGATGGATGAACTGGGCTTGCTCAATGTCGCCGATGGAGTAGTCTTTTTTGCGACGATGAATGAAGGAGAAGAATATATCGGTACGGAAACCCTGGATCCGGCATTAAGAGATAGATTTTATACCGTCTTGATGGATTATATCCCGTCGGACGTCGAAGTTGAGGTTTTGGCACAAAAAACGGGTATCAGCAAAGAAACTGCCCAGGAAATAGTCAGGATTGTGAATAGACTGCGTGACCATTCCGATTCGCCGATTGATGTCTCCACCAGAACGAGCTTAATGATTGCCGAAATGGTAGCCATTGGAGCCACCGTCCGGGAAGCGATTATATATAGTTTACAAATTAACAGGGAACACCTGGAATCGATACTTTTAACCCTTCACTTGGAAAGAGGGATTGCGGAAGTTCAGAATGCCAACGAATATGTCCGGTTTGTCGAACCCCATGATTAATACGCGTGTGCGGCTCTAAAGTTTGTAACCACAAGTTTTTTCAGACGGGGGGCAGCAGGTTGAATGTGAAGAGTGAAAACCGGGAAGTGATTAACAGATTTTATATTCCTGGCGGGGAAGGGATTTCTGAATTCTGGCGCCGTAATAAATCACCCGTTGAAGCTAGGGAACTGGCCAATTTGTTGCTGGCAATCCGGAAGATTGCCGGGTTTCTTGGGCCCAATGTCGGGAGTATTATTTGGGCTGGGATGAAGTCATTTAATGAATCCAGTGAAATTAGCCTGAACCCCTCTTTGGTTGTGGGCAGTTATCCCATTCCCGGTGTCAAAACAGATTATGCCATCGGAGTGGTGGTTCGGGAAGCGTACAAGCAAATCGAGTGGAGTGAGCGGGCAATTAACCTGGTTGGTCGAAAATTAACCAAAATGTCCGCCGATAAAACCTATAGACTGAAAAAGTTTGTGGAGATGGCGGAACAGATCTACCTGGATTTGGTTGCCAACCGCTCGGTATTGGGTTTGTACGCCGAAAAATACCGTCAGGTTAAGATTAAGGAGGCTAGGGGTAATTTCATTCAGCCCCCAACAGTTGATGAATTGCTCCATATTTGGTGGCTGATGGCGGCTGATCTGAGTGGCTGTCTCTATCAGCAGGAATTTAAAGATACGATGTATGTGTTTGGAAATTACGGGTATAACCTCGAAAAATATTATCAGGAACCACTTCGTCTCTTAAACTCAATTGTTGGGGAATTAAAGGAAGAATGTCCCAAAATCCAGAGTATTGTTGACCGGTGTGAGTATCGGGTCGGTCTCTATCTAAGAATTTGGGAAGAATATTTGAATGCGACCAACTTCTGGATAACTGATTTAGGGGATACCACCTATATGCCCAAGGCCTTGGATGTGGGAGATATTCTTGACGACGGTGAGCTCGGGGAAGCTTTGAAACCCATTTTGGCGGTGGTTGCCAATGAAATCGAAGCCCTTATGCAGTCGAATAGGAACTTAACGGAAGAAGTTCGTTTGATTGCCAAAAATGATGATGAACTGGTTCCCATTGAAATCGGGGAGGTTGTCATTCCTCTGCAGGAACCGGTGAACAGAGATCTGGTTCAAAAATTGCGTATCGCGTTGCAGACCCACTGCAAAAAAAGGAACATCTACAGCCGGGGGATGAAAAGCGGCAGGATTGATGCTCGACGCCTCTACCGGGCGATGACGACCGGTGAAGTTTTTTGCTATAAAAAAAGCAAATACGAAATGGAGAATGATCTTATTCTGCTGGTGGATGCTTCCGGTTCAATGGGTGGCCTGAAATGGAAAACAATCCAACAAATTTTCAGTGCCTTTTTTCAGGTTGTCAAGGGTTTCAGTAAAAATACCCGGGTATTTGCCTATAATGAGACCAGGAATACCTGTTATTTAACGGATCTTACCCTCAAAAAAGATGAGATCTATACGGTAATGCCACAGGGAAGAACCGCTTCGGGTGAAGCGATCATTGCCACTGCCCTGCTGCTCAAGCGAAGAATGAAGGTTCCTTTTATTATTCACCTTACAGACGGGGCTTCTAATTGGGGTAGTGAGGTCAAATATGCCACTGATTTTTGCAAGAAAAAGAAAATTAAATTAATGACTGTAGGTTTTGGCTGTGCTAAGGACAACAAAACAGCGCTCAAGAAGGAGTATGGCGAGCAGGTTGAATTTGTCGATACTCTGCAGGAATTACCGAGGAAACTGGTAAAATTGCTGTCTCACGTCGCTTATATGTAGRAGAGTTATTGASAGGAGGATACGGGTCATGGCTAAGATAACTCCGRAAATGAGAGAATTCCTTAAGCAAGAACGCTGCTTGGTGGTGACTGCTGACCAGGAAGGTCGGCCTAATCTTGCTGTCAAAGGATCGACAATGGTTATAGATGAAGAGACCCTGGCTTTTGGCGAATTATATGGGGGGAAAACATACCAGAATATTCTGGGAAATCCACAGGTCATGATGGTTGTGGCCAATCTCAACACAACGACGGGATACCGTTTTTCGGGAAAGGGCGAGCTGCTTAATAGCGGGCCGTTGTTTGACAAGTTTGCGGACTTTTTTGCCGGAATGGGGAAACCGAAACCTGTAGCGGTTGTTCAAGTTAAAATAAACGAGATTATGGATTTACGGGGAACTAAGCTGGCGTAACATCGCTGACTGACTGCGGTAAACATAAGTGACATAAGGGAAGGGATTGGGGGGAGAAAATTTGGGTACAGTTCCTGGCGACGATACTTGTGATACCAGTAACAAAATAAAGATACCCCTGATAACGAATATTCAGCGTTATTCTCTGCAGGATGGACCTGGGATCAGAACAACAGTTTTTGTGAAAGGTTGTCCCTTGAGGTGCCCCTGGTGTCATAATCCTGAAACACAAAAAACGTTGCCGGAGATTAACTATAACGTGGAAAAGTGTATTGGGTGCGCCAAGTGTGCAGAAGTATGTCCCACCGGGGCAACTTATATTGAAGGAGAGGGAACAGATTCCTTTCTGAGATTTGATCGCTCGAAATGTATAGGGTGCGGTAAGTGCGTCAAGGTTTGCCTGGCGGGAGCAAGAGAAATAACCGGGCAGAGTTTAACCATGGATGAAATTGTCAAGGAAGCGATGGCTGACCGTCTTTTTTTTATGAACTCCGGCGGGGGGGTTACGATCAGCGGCGGGGAACCGCTTTTATTTCCGCAGTTCACGCTTGAATTAGCTAAAAGAATTAAAAACGAAATGGCCCATTTAGCGATTGAAACCGCAGCTTTCTGCCGGTGGACGGATTTGGAACAGCTGGTAGAACATGTTGATCTTTTCTTGATTGATCTCAAAACCATGGATGCCCTGAAATATAAAAAACATATTCACGGCGATTTGGATGTTATTTTAAAAAATTTGGAGAATTTGCTGGAAACAAAAGCGTCGGTCAGAGTGCGGCTGCCGATTATTCCAGGTTTTAACGATAGCTTTGGCGACTATGAGGCTATGGTAAACTACCTTGATCAGATACGCGATAAAATAGAAAGCGCGGATATTCTAACCTTCCATAGTTACGGCGAGAAGAAGTATCAGTTATTAGGAAGAGATGACTATGAATATCGCAATGTGCATAGTATGACTTTTAAGCCAATTAAACCCTTGGTGGACATGCTGACAGAGGTTGGCTTTATTCCCGGGGTAAGTCTTACTGTGGGAGGCTTAATCGGCGTCAATACTATGGGGTCCGCTTCCGGCAAATAAAGTATAGGATCGTCGTAAGAGGGGATATTACGGATGTTATGGTATTCACGCAGGAGGGTTTAACATGAAGTGCACAAAATGCGGTTATGAAGCGTGCATGACGGAGTTTACCCGGGTGAGATGCAGGGGGTACTGTTCGACGGGGACTCATTTGCGGCAATGTCCCGAGTGCCAGGAAGTATCACCTTGTAATCCCTTAATAGAAGAGGTTTGGGAAGAAAAAAATAATATTAAGAGGCCGGATGATCAAGAGGAGTTTGACTTTTTCGAGTTATAGTGAGTTTTTCGGCATGATCCGCGAAATAAATCGCTTCGGCTGGTGGTGGAAAATGAATCTTATGCCGAAGAATGTATCGCAGCTATGAAAGGTGGTGAGACATGGAAGGAAGAATAGGAGCGAGAATTTGTTGCCATAAAGGGTGGTGGGGCACAGAAAGAAGAAGGATAATTTCTAATGCGTATTTGTAAAAAGTATAAAATTTGTTGTAATGTAAAATATATTGGATTTGGAGGTATTTAGAATGGCTGATCAAGAGCAAGTTATTTTTCACCCTAATTTCTTTAAAATTCCAGAAGATGGCAAGCCGTATTTAACCGAGGCGAAATGCACCAAATGCGGACAATTATGGTTTCCAAAGTTGCCGATCTGCCCGAGTTGTTTGAACGAAACCTTTGAGGACTCACCCATGGATCGGGTAGGCACACTGTATTCTTATACGGTCATGTATATTCCGCAGCCGGGACTCAAAGCTCCTTTGGCGATAGGCTATGTGGATTTCGCCAATGGGCTCAGGGTAGGGGCGCAGATTGATGTCCCGCCGGAGAATATTAGGATTGGAATGTCTCTACAGGTCGACTCTGCTGTAATCAGGGAAGATAAAACCGGCAAACAAACGATAAGCTACGTATTTAGGCCAGCGGAATAAAGCAAAGGAGGGTAAATAAGAATGAGAGACGTTTATATTGTTGGAGTAGGATGTACAACTTATTATCGAAAATCACCGGTCCCCGGGGCAGATCTCGGGCGTTTGGCAATAGTAGATGCACTGAAAGACGCCGGCCTTGAGGCCAAAGCGATCCAGAGCATCTTTGTAGGGGAAATGCCAGGACTCTCAGGCAGTATCTGTTTTGGACAACGGGTAGCTTGTACGCTGGGTATGGGCGGGGTACCGATGATGAACGTGGAGAGCGCCTGTTCCAGCGGCGCTTTAGCGTCAAGCCTGGCAATCAGAGACGTGGCCAACGGAGTTACGGATATTTCACTGGCTGCAGGCATTCAGAATATTTCTTGGTCCAGAACAGCCGGTACGGCTTTTTCGCCTGACGCCAATGACCCGGAAGGGGTTCAAGGGATAACTATGCCGGGGATCTATGCTATGAGAGCGAAACGTTATATGCACGAATTTGGCGCCACACCGGAGGACCTCGCTCTGACTGCTGTCAAAAACAGGCGGCATGCCATGAATAACCCGCGTTCGCAATTCCATGATCCAATTACGGTAGAGCAAGTTGTTAGCGCGCGATTAATATCTGATCCACTGACCTTGTTGATGAGTTGCCCTAATGCGGACGCCGGGGCGGCCGTGATCTTTACTACAAAAGAGAAAGCTATGCAGTTGGGCAAACCACTGATCAAAATATTGGTGAGCGAAGTAACTTCGGGGATTTTCACCAATGGATTCAGAGATATGACTTCGATGGAAATCACAGTCCGGGGCTCTAAAGAAGCTTATGAGAGAGCCGGCATTGGACCGGAAGATATCGATATGGTTGAGTGCCATGACGCCTTCGCGATTAATGAGCATTTATATACGGAAGCCATGGGTTTCTGTGGGCACGGCGAAGCTGTCGAGTTTATCCGCAGCGGCCAAAACGATTACGGTGGTAAAGTCGTGTTTAGCCCGCGCGGTGGCTTAATGTCGTGTGGACACCCGACGGGATGCAGCGGAGCGGCGCAGATCGCCGAAATGACTTGGCAATTACGCGGACAAGCCGGAGCTATGCAGGTGCCGAATGCTAAAACAGCAATGACCCATGTCACCGGCGGTGGAATCTACGGTTTGGATAACGCTGTGTGTACGGTTCATATCTTAAGCAGATAAGTTAATAGGGAATTGGAGTAAGCTGAGAGGACGACAAATAGGGGCAGAAATTATTACGATCGAAGCTCGGCAGGTCGTCTTCTTGGCATATTGAAGTCATGGGAGTGGTAGCTGATATTTCGAAGAAAGATCAGGCTCAAGCCATGGCGAAACAAGTTGTGGAACGCTTTGGCAGGATCGACATTCTGGTTAATAACGCAGGCATATCTCGGGACAAGGGCTTGCTGAAGCTCACGGAAGAAGATTGGGACATTGTGCTAAATGTTAATTTAAAAGGACCGTTCCTGTTGACCCAGGCGGTAGTTCCTTATATGAAGGAACAGAAATTTGGACGTATCGTGAATATTGCCTCCCGAGCTTATCTTGGCTGGCCAACGCAAGCCAATTATGCGTCCTCGAAAGGCGGACTGGTGAGTTTCAGCAGATCAATGGCTTTGGAACTAGCGAAGTCCCAGATCACAGTTAACTGTATAGCTCCGGGCTTGATCCGGACGCCATTGTATGATGCTTTGCCGGAGAACATTAAAGAGAACCTTGTAAAATCTCAGCCAACGGGTACAATTGGCAAGCCTGAGGATATTGGTTATGGAGTGCTGTTCTTCGCTGATGATGATGCTGACTATGTTACGGGACAGACGATCTTTATCTGCGGAGGGAAGAGTGTGCTAAGTTCCTTGTCGGTATAGTGGAAGAATAGGAAAAATTCAAGGAGGTATGCGAATCATGCAGATTAAGGGAAGAGTAGCCTTGGTGACCGGATCTGCCAGCGGGATGGGCAGGGGCACTGCCGAGATAATGGCCCAACATGGCGTTAAAATTGTTATCAACGACATTAACCAGGAACAGGTTGATGAAGTGGTTAAGGGCATCAAGGAAGCCGGCGGGGAAGCCATTGGCATCGCCGCGGATATTACCAAAAAAGATCAAGTGGAAGCGATGTTCCAGAAAGTCGTAGATACCTTTGGCCGGATTGATATCTTGGTCAATAATGCTGGAATTTCCAAGGACAAGGGCATATTGAAAATGTCGGAAGCAGACTGGGACAGTGTCTTGGCAGTTGACCTCAAAGGTGTCTTCCTCTGTTGTCAGGCAGCGATTAAGTTTATGAGAGAACAGAACTACGGGCGAATCGTGAACATATCGTCTCGGGCCTGGTTGGGAGGACCCGGGCAAGCCAATTACTCGGCGGCCAAGGCCGGAGTAGTGGGTTTAACCCGCACATTGGCCCTGGAAATGGGCAAAAAGGGGATCACTGTGAACTGCATCCCGCCGGGCATTATCGAGACTGCCATGTGGCAAGCTTTGCCTGAAGCAACCAAGGAACGATTAAATCAAGCTCAGCCCACTGGAAAGATCGGAGCGCCGCGTGATATTGCCCGGGCCGTAATGTTTTTTGCCAGTGACGAGGCCGGCTATATAACCGGACAAACCATGTATGTGTGCGGAGGAAAGAGCCTTTTTGCTAATATTGGCTAATTAGGTAAAACTGTACGAAGGTAAGGGATGGAGAATGAGCAATAGTCAAGGCGCTTTGAGTGGTCTTCGAGTCCTGGAATTTGCAGGTGGAATGGGTTTGGGTTATTGCGGAAAATTATTTGCCAGCCTCGGCGCGGAAGTTATTCAGATTGAGCCAATTGAAGGCAATCCGGTCAGAAAAGCCGCTCCTTTTTATAAGGATGTTCCGGATAAGGAAGGGAGTCTGCAATTCATCTATCAAAATACAAATAAGAAGAGTATTGTGCTCGATATTGAAAAAGAGCAGGGAAGAGAAGTTTTTCTTAATTTGGTAAAGACTGCGGATTTGCTTCTGGAAAGCTTTCCGCCAGGGTATTTGAAGAAGTTGAACCTGGATTATGATCAACTGAGTGCGCTTAATCCCCGACTCGTCTATACATCCGTGACCGGTTATGGGCAGGATGGTCCGTACCGGGATTATCCCTGGTCGGATATTACAGCTTTAGCCATGGGGGGGTTGCTCTACCTGGCTGCTGAGGGTGTCGATTTACCGGTCCGTGCTCCGGACAATCAGTCGTACATGATGGGGTCKCTGCATGCGGCGGCGGGGAGCATGATGGCCTTGCTTGAAGCCGAAGAAAGCGGCCAGGGGCAGTATCTGGATATATCTCTTCAGGAATGTGTTGCCGGCTCTCTCGAAAATTCCATCCAGTTCTATGACCTGGAAGGGGTTATCCGGCGCGCGATTGGGTCACAAGAAGCCGGGTTCGGATATTATCCCTGCCAGGACGGTGATATTTACCTTTGTGCTGGGATGGGTAATAATGTTAATCTTTGGAACTCTTTAGTCGATTGGCTTATTGAACACAAAGTGGAAGGGGCGGATATCTTAGCCCGTGATGAATGGAAAACACCGCAATTTCGGAAGACAGCTGAGGCTAAGCAACGTTTTATTGAAATATTTGTTCCCTTTACAATGAAGCATAGTAAGGCCTATCTCTTTGAGAATGGTCAGGATCAGCGAGTATGTATTGCTCCCGTGAACAACGCGAAAGACATTTGTGAAGATTCCCATGTCCAGTACAGGAAGTTCATAGTTGATTATTTCAGCGAGAGTCTTGGCGGGCAAGTGTTTATGCCCGGGGCTCCTTTCAGGATGTCGCAAACACCTTGGAAACTTGGTGCTGAGCCCCCTAAATTAGGACAACATACGGCGGAAATCCTCCAGGAGATTGGGTATAATACGCAACAGATCGAGGAATTTAAGCAAGGGGGTGTCTGCTTTGGCGCATAAGCTTCCACTTAGCGGTATCAGAGTTCTGGACTTCACCTGGGTAGGGGCGGGTCCGATCACCACAGCACTTCTAGTGGAATATGGGGCTGAGGTTATTAAAGTCGAATCAGCAAAAAAACTGGATACCTTGAGGCTCTTGCCACCTTATAAGGACGGCATAGCTGGTTCGGAAAGAAGCGGCTATTTTAGTAACCGGAATCCCAATAAAAAGGGCATAGCTTTGGACATGAAAAATCCCCGTGCTATGGAGATTGTTTCAGAATTAATCAAAAAGAGTGATATAATTTGTGAGAATTTTATGGCGTTTACGATGGACGGATGGGGACTGGGGTATGAGGATGTTCGAAAGATCAAACCTGATATTATCTACGCCTGCATGCCCCTGATGGGAACGGACGGACCCCATGTCCATTATCGGGGCTTTGGCATTCAAGTCAACTCGATAATTGGAATTCTTCATCTCGCCGGGTTCCCGGATAAAGGACCATTCGGCATGGGAACCAACTATCCCGATCATGTAGCCAACCCCATGCAAACTGCTTTCGCTATCTTTGCCGCTCTGCGGCATAAGAGGAAAACCGGGGAAGGTCAGTACATTGAGTTATGTCAAATAGAAGCTCCCCTGTGTGTACTGCCCACTTCGGTGATGGACTACATGATGAACGGACGGGTGGAAAACCGCATGGGCAACCAGCATTTTGATTTTGCACCCCACGGCATCTATCAGGTTTTAGGTAAAAATCTTTTTGGTAATAACCGTTGGATTGCCATATCCGTGCAAAGTGAGGATGAATGGCAAGCCTTGAAAGCTGCGATGGGCATGCCTGAATGGGCTGAACAGGCCAAGTTTGCCGCGAATGCTGAGCGGATGGCCAACCAGGCTGAGTTGAACGAACTCATTGAGAGTTGGACGGTTAATTTTGATGGTGATGAGCTATTGAAACGATTGGTAAAGGCCAAAGTGAGAGCAGGCCTGGTTAAAGATGCCCGGGAAGTTTTGAATGATCCCCAACTTAATTACCGTAAACATTTTGTTTACCTCGACCATTCTGTAATGGGTTATCATGTTTACAACAATTCTCCGGTTCATATGTCCAAAACGCCTGCTGTGCTGAATCAAGCGGCCCCAATACTTGGTGAACACACCAAACAGGTCATGCAGGATTTACTCAATATGGATGAGGCTACATTCGAGGATTTGCAGAAGGATGGTGTTTTCAAGTAAGGGATCGCGACGAGGACTGTAAAGTTGCTTCTAACTATTCGTTTATGCCATCTTGCGTTTGAGCATCGATGATGGGATTGAATAAATCCCAATTGAAACAGTATAAGGGTATAGAAATTTCCCCTCCTGTAAAAGGGAGGGGAAACTTAAAAATATGGTCCCGGTTTAATATTTTTTTTCAATGTGTTTCAAACACAAAACTGGTTGTTACATAATAGAATGAAATCATAATATAATTATTTTATGATTAGTTTACGTGGATTAGTTGACGTGTTCAATTGCACACTTATATCTGGAAAATCCAAATGCATTTTATCACGAAATTACCAACAGGTATAAGTTCTCACAACAAAATTGTAAACAATAATTCATACGACAACTGTGAACTGCATGTCAAAAGGCTTGAAATAAACATCTTAGATTATTGTGAGCTTTGTGTCGTCTCTAGTACTTTGGTTATCATCACATACGATGAAATAAAGCAATTGGAGGGAACACCATGATAGTTGATCAGCCAGAATCCCATTATATATTTGTATTTTCCAAGCAATATGTGTACGGCGGTTTGAACTATATAAAATACAAAAAAAGACTATTAACCAACAAAGAATATTTGCAGCATTGGGGTAAATGGTTAGTCTTAGGGACAAGGGAAAAATTAGAGGAACTCGCGAAAAAGCTTGATCCTTATGTTGAGCGGGAGCAGATTCCTTGCATTAAGTTTGATCGGGCGGTACAGAAGGAGTTCGAGCAAATGCTTCTCAGAGAATGCGTGATGTGCATTTACTGTGATGAAAGGGAGCGGGAGGACATTTGGAAAATCCTCGAACAAGAAGGCGTAACAAGCAAAGCATGGCAATTTGAAAAAAATACCTTGGAGGCCTGGCTCCCCGGTGGTCGTCTACTTGAGCGCTGGATTACTGCAAAAGGGCTAACGGGTGCTGATGCTGAGCGGGTGAGAGAGGACGCGCGCCTTTACTTTGCCCAAACCTTTGAAGATGATGACGCTATTTTCACGGGAGTCATCCAATAGCCTTCGGTTTGCGGGCGGGTTAGTGAAGAAGAGGATATCTATCCGCTGCATGCAACCGGAATAAAGATGATTCATTAAGTAGCTTCAAAAGTAAATAGGCCATATAACAGAACAATAAAACTGTACTGATTTAGGAGGAGAAACTTTGAAGAATTATAATAGCTCTATTTATTTTGGAATTTATGGCAGTTTTTTAGCGCCAATGCTCACATGGTTTTTATTCCAGATTTTGCTCGGTTATGTCAGTATCCATGAATTCCCTCACGGCCGAACTGAAAGAACAATTCAATCAGTTTAAAGTCTAATCATAGGGATTCTGCTATTATTTGTCCAGGAACCACGTCACCTCCTCAAATAGAAAAAGTTTATGAAAAATATGCCCTGGAGGTTCAGTTTTACGTATTAAAATTGATCCTCCGTCTAACAATTGGCGATATTGAAACGGCGGGAGGTATAAACCGTGATTGTTGATCAACCAGGCTCCCATTATATATTTTTATTTTCCAGGAAATATGTATACGGAGGATCGGATTATATTAAATACCAAAATAAACCATTAACCAATCGAGAATATTTGCAGCATTGGGGTAAATGGTTTCTCTTGGGGACAAGGAAAGAATTAGAGGAACTCGCTGATAGGCTTGATCCTTATGTTGAACGGGAGCAAATTCCTTGCATCAAGTTTAACCGAGAGGTCCAGAAGGATTTTGAGGAAATGCTTTTAAGAGAATGCGTGATGTGCATTTACTGTGATGAGCGGGAACGGGAGGACGTTTGGGAAATACTCGCACAAGAAGGCGTAAAAACCAAAGCCTGGCAATATGAAAAAAATACCTTGGATGCCTGACTCCCCGGTGGTCGTCTACTTGAGCGCTGGATTACTGCAAAAGGGCTAACGGGTGCTGATGCAGAGCGGGTGAGAGAGGACGCACGCCTTTACTTTGCCCAAACCTTTGAAGAGGATGATGCTATTTTCACGGGAGTCATCCAATAGCCCTCATGTTACGGATGGAATTGGTAAATTGAGATTGTGATCGCTAAAGGTCTATGGATACCATTGTAAATATTTTGTGCCGGGAATGAGTTGGAAAAAGGAGAGATGAAAAGTGAACAAGATCACCGTGCGACTGCCAGCTTCAATCGCCCACCTGACGGGTGATAACAAAGTGGTCGAATGTGCGGCGTCGAGTATTGCCGAATGTGTACAGGACTTAGACGCAAGGTTTACGGGGCTCAAAGATATCCTGTGTGATTTGGATGGTAACGTATCAGATATTTTCTTTATTTTTCTGAACGGTGAAAACATAACATATTTGCAGGGTATGCAGACTGCCTTACAAGATGGAGATGAACTGAATATTATTCCAGCGGCAGCAGGTGGTTAATAGTGAAAAATATTGATGTGTTATTTAATCCACACAGCGTAGCTGTTGTCGGCGCCAGTCCTGATGTTTGGAGGATTGGCTATAACCTGATGCAAAGTCTTGTTGAGGGGGGCTTTCAGGGCCAGGTGTATCCGATTAACGGTAAATACGAGCAAATCATGGGCTTGCCTTGTTATCCCGGGTTAACTGAGCTGCCCGTTGTGCCGGAGCTGGTAGTTCTGGCGGTCAATCAATATGTGACGGTTGAACTGGTCGAATTATGTGCCCGCCTGGGAGTCAAAAGCGTAATTTGCTCGGCCGGTGGTTTTAAAGAGATGGGACCGGAAGGTCAGCTCTTAGAAAAACGGATAATCGCCGTGGCGGAGGAGGCAGGGATTGCCTTGGTTGGCCCCAACACCTTAGGTTTAATAAATACAGCGGCTTCCCTTTATGCTACCTTTTGGCCGATGTCCATAAACAAGGGTTCGGTGTCCGTGCTTAGCCAAAGTGGCGGAGTTGGTTTATCCCTGCTGACTACTATGCAGGATGAAGGGGTTGGAGTGGGCAAATGGTGTGGGGTGGGCAACCGGGGAGTTTTAGAATATGCCGACTATTTGAATTATTTCGCGGAAGATCCGGCAACTAAAGTTATCGGTATTTTTATCGAGGGGACGGATAAGGGACGGGAATTTATCGAAGCAGCGGCGGCTGTTGCCGGTCGTAAACCGGTGGTTATCTTCAAAGCTGGGCGGGGCGAGGCTGCCGCACAGGCGGCGCGTACCCATACCGGTGCTCTGACAGGATCCAACCGCCTCTACCAGGACATTTTTGCGCAACACCGTTTGCTGACCGTCGACAGTATAGAGGAATTGGTCGATATGCTCAAGGCCCTATCCGTAGTTGGACAGGGGGCAGGGGGGTACTCAGTTAAGGCAATAAATGGAGTTGGCCTGATTACCATTACCGGAGGTCCGGCGATTGTTGTGACCGATATTTTGGAAATGGGCGGGTGCAAGATACCAGAATTATCAGCGGCTACACTACGCAGGGTTGAGGAGGCGATCGGGTCAAATAATCCGCCGATAATTCTGCGCAATCCCCTTGATTTAGCAGCTTCAGGCTTTGAGGCTTCTGTTTATGGACAATGCGCGGCAGCTTTAGCTGCAGATCCTAAAGTGGATGCTTTGTTGGCTATTTACTGCCAGCATCGGAACTGGTCTTTTCCAACATCGGAATTGATTAAGTTTCAAGCAGCATGCCGGAAGCCATTAGTTGTTTGTTATATTGGTGAAAGCCAAGTTGTGGCCAAGGAACGTCTCCGTCTGCATGAAGCGGGAATTCCATTATACCACTCGATAGCGGCCGCTGCTAAAGGATTTGGGGCTCTCAAATTCTATTGTGGGAGGGGATGAACAGTGACAGATAATACGAGGTTATTAAGTTGGTCTGAGGCTCAGGCACTGCTGGAATTATATGGTGTTGCTATGAACGGTGAGACAATTGTCAAAGCTGATTTGACCAAATTAACCAAAAAATATGCTTTCCCTCATGTCTTGAAAGGATATTCCGCCTTTATTGCTCATAAAAAGGAACACGGGCTTGTCCGCTTGGGTATAAACAATGCGGAAGAACTTAGCGAAGCTTATGCGGAGTTAGCTGCTCTAATGAAAGGGTGGCCGGGTCAAAACGAGATTGTTTTACAGCCTACGGCTCCACAGGGAATCGAATTAGTATTGGGGGCCCGCCGGGACCAAACCTTTGGGCCTGTCTTAATGTTTGGCTTAGGAGGTACATTAGTCGAAGTCTTAAATGAAGTTGTGTTTGCGATGGCGCCCTTAGACGTTCAGGCCGCATTGGCTATGCTGGAACGCTGGCCGCGCCGCCGACTTTTGGATGGGTACAGAGGATGGCCGGCAGTCAATCGCCCAGAACTAGCAGGCCTCTTGGTTAACTTGGGTAATCTGATTAACGAGCACGCGGAAATACAGGAAATTGATCTTAACCCAGTTATTGTCGGACCCAACGGTTTGGTCTTAATTGATGTGCGAGTAACGGTAGAAAACAGCAGCATAATATAAAAGCGGCGCCAACCGCCGATTGTAAAAGCCAGCTCCTTGTTGGAGGGGCTTTTTTGTTGTTCCAAGAATAGGAAAGTAACATTCTTGCCAAAACCAATATGAATATAGAAAAGTTCACACGAATGATATAATGTTGTCAGAATAATCCACGATAACATTATTGATCAGGCTAACATTATTGATCAGGCTAACATTATTGATCAGGCTAACATATTTTTAAGAGGTGAAAAATATGGAACAAATGATTTATCTGGATAACGCGGCTGCAACAAAATTAGACGGAGAAGTCTTTGAAGCGATGAAGCCTTGCTATTTTGATAACTATGGCGTTGCTAACTCGGAATCAGGTTATTTAGCAAGTCTTAAAGCACGAGTAACTTTGGCATCAGCAAGGGCCAAGATCGCCGCCTCTTTAGGGGCGGAACCGGAGGAATTTATTTTCACTTCAGGAAATACGGAATCAAGTAATTTGGCCTTGAAAGGCGTAGCTAAGACGTTAAGCCTTAGAAAAGGCAACCATATAATCGTTTCGAAAATTGAAGATTATCCGGTTTTGCAAAGTGCTCAAGCTTTAGAGAAACAGGGCTTTGATGTGGATTATCTCGATGTTGATGAATATGGCTTCGTGAAGATTGATCAGATGAAAGCCTTAATGCGCCCTAACACGATTTTGGTTTCGATTCAGCACGGAAATCAGGAAATAGGCACAATCCAGGATATCGCTAAGATAGGCATTCTGTGCAAAGCCAGGAATGTTCTTTTCCACACAGACGCTACTCATACATTTACCAGGGTCCCCCTTGATGTTAAGAGAATCCATGTTGATTTAATCACCGTCTCTGCTCATACAATTCATGGGCCTAAGGGTATTGGCGGGCTTTTTGTACGCAAAGGCACTCCGATAGTAAAAATTATGGATGGCGGTTATCAGGAATTTAATCTCAGGGCAGGAATCGAAAATATTCCGGGAGCGGTAGGTTTTGCCAGAGCTGTGGAGTTAGTTACGAATGAAGAAAATAACCGGCTGAAAGTTATGCGTGATCAGATCATCAACTTGGTATTGGAAAAGATCCCACATGTTACTTTAAATGGACACCCGGAAAAGAGGACGCCTCAAAATGCCAACATTACCTTTCATTTTATCGAAGGAGAATCGCTTACCCTGCACCTGAATATGCACGGAATTGTTGTAAGTACTGGTTCTGTCTGCTTTAACCGGTCAATGGAAGCCAGTCATGTGATCATGGCTATAGGCGGTGATCACGAAAGAGCACACCTTCGTTTTACGTTGGGCCGTTATAATACAATGGAAGAAATCAGTCGTGTCGTGGATACCTTAGCTAAGGTCATCGGGGACCTGAAGAAAATCAGTCGTTTAAAGTCAACAAGGTAGGGGTGATTTTTTCTATGCTTATTGTGGACCGCTTTGAGGGAGATTGGGCAGTCATTGAATACGAGGGGACTACCTTTAATCTCCCGCGATCATTGTTAATTCCGGACGTTAAAGAGGGCGATGTTATTCTTATGAGTATTTCAGTTGACCGAACGATTACAAAAGAGCGTCGGCAAAAAGGCGAGGAAATGATGAAGGGCTTCTTTGACAGGTAGGAGGTATCATTTTGAGCTTACAGAAAGCCAAATTGTTCTGGGTCGTCTTATTAGTGTGTATAACCTTATTAGCCGCTGGTTGCGCAAACACCTCAACAACTAAGACCACACCTTCGCCCACCCAGTCAAATCTCACATCCACCCAGGTAAACGGAACCCTGCAAGTGCATTATATCAATGTCGGTCAGGCAGATAGCATTCTGATCAAAACTTCGGATGGTACGGCGGTACTTATCGATGGAGGTAATAATCCAGACGGGTCTAACGTGGTAAACTATCTGAAGTCTCAACAGGTAAAAGAACTAACCGCAGTAATAGCCACCCACCCCCATGAGGATCATATTGGTGGACTGGATACAGTGATAAAGAGTTTTTCCGTCAAAGCAGTGTATATGCCGAACGCCTGGACTACAACAAAAACATTTGAAGACTTCATCTCTGCCGTCAACGCGAGTGGGGCCAAACGAATCCAGGCTAAAGCGGGTGTTAGCCTTGATGTCCCTGGATTAACTGGACAATTCCTGGCCCCAAATGAGAGCGGGTACGAAGACCTAAATAACTATAGTGCAGTCCTAAGATTAAAATTTGGGAAAATAGCATTTTTATTCACGGGCGATGCTGGGGAATTTTCAGAGAGCGAGATGCTCAAGAGTGGGCAGAACGTAAAAGCAGATGTACTTAAAGTTGGTCATCACGGCAGTTCAACGTCGACCAGCAGTGCTTTTCTCAAGGCAGTGTCACCAAAATATGCGATTATTTCCGTAGGAACAGGCAATGACTATGGTCACCCTGCAGCATCTACCTTATCCAGGCTTTCTGGGGACGGGGTTCCGGTGTTTAGGGCGGACCAGGATGGTACTATTGTGGCCACCTGTGACAGAGAATCAGTAACTTTTGATAAGTCAATGCCTGCTTCGACTCCAAGTACAGAAGTCCCAGCTACGCAGCCTTCTACTTCGTCTGGTTCCGTTTCTATCTCCAGTATTGATTTGGCTGGGGAAGTAGCGACTTTACTGAATAATAGCAGTTCGGAAGTGAATTTGACGGGGTGGAAACTAATCAGCGAACAGGGAAATCAAACGTATAGTTTTCCTGGCAGCACAACTATCCCCTCGGGAGGAACCTTGAAAGTTGTGAGTGGCTCGAAAGCGGTGGCAAGTGCAGGTACTCTGGTATGGACGCAGTCGAATATATGGAATAATGACGGCGATCCTGGCGCACTTTATGATGCCCAGGGGCAGGTGGTATCCCGAAAATGAAAGGGGATATGCACAAATAGCCGTGAGCCTTGGAGTGTTGATTGAAGTTGTGCGAAATATCATGAGGTGAAATGCATGGATGAACGAGAAATAGAATCAATTAGTCGCATTCTCCCACTGCGAAAGCTTGCAGTTGCCAGACCAGCAAGGGGTGGTCGCGAACTAAAGTATCAACTCAATCAGTACTATAAGGCCAAAAAACCTAAAAAGCCTAAAAAGCCATCGAACACTCCTAAAGGCACTGACTTAAACGATATTCCCAATTCACGATTATATGGCTGAGTTAAAAAGCGTATTGGTTTTGACAGAGCCATGATTATTGGTTATGAAGGAGTAGAATAAGGAGGAATTGCAATGAAGAATTGTGAAATGAAATTGGACGGCAATATATTAACAATAACGGTCGATATTTCAAAGGAATTTGGCAAATCATCTTCCGGAAAAAGTATTATTATTAGTTCGACTGAAGGAAATGTGTCTATACCTGAGAAAGAGAATATAAAAATCGGTCTAAATGTGTATAGAAAGCCATGAAATTAGTAATTGGGCAACGAAAGAGGATCAAGAAAAGCTGAGAGCACTGTTTAAATAATTGTAATTATTTGGGGAAATGATCCTATGGGGGTGACAGTTAATGAAGCAGTTGATTCAGAAAATTGTTGAGTTTAGGGATTCTCGAAATTGGAAGCAGTTCCACAATCCTAAGGATCTAGCAATATCCTTAACCTTAGAGGCTAGTGAGTTACTAGAAAACTTCCAATGGAAAACTAGTGAGGATAGCATAAAAGTTAATTTCCAACGAATTGAAGACGAATTGGCAGATGTGCTAATTTACGCTTTATTACTTTCAAATGAATTAGATATTAATCCCGAACAAGCAATTATTGACAAGATAAAAAAGAATGGAGAAAAGTATCCCATCGATAAAGCGTTCGGAACTAGCAAAAAAAGTATAACGAATTCTAAAGTTATTCATAAGTATAGTTCTAAGATGGTGACATTAAATAGCTTTCCCAGCAGATGAATAAGTCAAAGCACGATTAGAAGCAGTTTTAATTGGGTAAAGCTTGTCCCCACTGTCCCCATTTTGTCCCCAAACTTTTTGGCTATGCATTAAGGTTGGCCGGAAATACCCTCAAATATGTTTGCTTGCACGATTAGCTGCGGGGCTCGGGGTGCCGATATGTGAGTTGGTTGGAATATGTTAAGGTCCAGTCAAGTGTCTAAAGAAAATGAACTTCTAGTTATCCTAAAAATAGTATAGCTAATTTCAAATTCAACATGCATAAAACAAAAACACCGCAAACCCATGCGGTGTCTATTTTTTTGTTTGGCAGGGGATGCAGGAGTTGAACCCGCATCGACGGTTTTGGAGACCGCTGTTCTACCATTAAACTAATCCCCTAGAATTTTTAACGACGAGGCGAATTATATCGCAAAAATGAAAAAGTGTCAATCCTAAATATCAAGAGTTCTAGAATAATTGATTGCAAAAGAACAAGCATGCAGGATTTTTAATGAAAAGAAAGAATAGGCATAATAAAGGAAAATCGAAGGGAGGGGTGTGCTTGAAGGTCGATCTGCACGTCCATACTCAAGAGTCAGACGGTTTATTATCGGTTGAAGAGGTCGTTGACCTCGCCCATGCTAATAATGTTCATATCTTGGGTATTACTGATCATGAGAGTACTGAAGGAATCGCCAAAGCTCAAAGTCTGGCAGAACGTTTTAACATTAAAATTATTCCTGGTGTGGAATTACTAACCAATCATCAGGGCAAAGAGGTTCATCTCTTGGGGTATTTCAAGGATGTCAATCATCCTGTCTTACAGGCTCGTTTGAGAGAAATACGTCAACAACGAACCGCTTTGGCCTATGATATGGTTGAACGCCTGAAAAACAGCGGTTTTGCGTTGGAATGGCAGGATGTTGAGCGTGAAGTTAGAGCAGAGGGAGCAATTAGTAAGGGACATATCATGAGGGCTATATATCATCGGGAGTGTGGACGTATTCAGGACTGGCGTGAAATTGCAGAATATTTCCGGCCAGGGGGAGTCGCTTATTTACCGTATCTGCTGCATACGTTTGAAGATGCAGTCGATCTTATTTTTGCTTGTGGGGGACTTCCAGTAATAGCCCATCCAGGACTATTGCACAATCCAAAATTAATATTCGAGCTTTTGGCTTATCGGCGAATTGGGCTTGAAGTGTATTACGGTTATTGGGAACACCAAGAAACACTAATCCCGTACTATGCGGGAATCGCCGAGAGATTGGCAATCTTGGCAACTGGTGGCAGTGACTATCATGGCTCTTTTGGGCGGATTAAGCTGGGTCAGATGGATGTCCCGCTTGAAGGAGTGCAGAAATTACTGTCCTATCTAACTATTTGACACGACAATCCAAGGCTTGGATGAATCTAAAGCCATAATGATAGTATCCGATAAAAAGATGAAATTAAGGAATTAAAGATAAGGGCAATTCATGGGGCTTTTCATTAATCATATATTGTTCCTGGTTTGACGTGCAACCTGAAAGAGAGGATAGAATTCTTGGAAAAGCGGATCAGGCTTGCATTTTTAGCCTTACTTGTAACACTATTTGTTGGTACAGTTGGATTAATACTTACGGAACACCTCAGTTTGGCTCGAGCCATTTATTTAACTGTCCAAACGGTAACGACGGTGGGCTATGGAGATATTGAAGTACATTCAACTTCCGGGCATGTTTTTGTTATTCTCCTAATGCTTGTTGGAGTAGGTGTAATGCTCTATTTTGCGGGACTGATGATGACCTTTCTGGTTGAAGGTCAGTTGGCTGGGGTGTATGGGAGAAGTAAAATGAACAAAAAGATCGGGCAACTTCAAGATCATATCATTGTCTGCGGAGCAGGACGTGTGGGCAGGCAAGTTCTTTACCGCCTTCGCAAAGAAGGAGCCTTATGTGTAGCTATTGAACTGCAAGAAGATCTTGCAATTCAGTTAGTCGAAGAAGGATTTTTAGTGATCCAAAGTGATGCGACACATGATGAAATCCTTAAAAAGGCTGGTATTGATAAGGCTAGAGGACTTTTCACCGCCTTACCGGAGGACTCTTTAAATGTCTATGTAACATTATCAGCCAAGGGGATAAACCCAGCTATTCATGTTGTTGCTCGGATGGATCAATTAGAGTCTGAAAAAAAATTAGTACGCGCCGGAGCGGACAAAGTGATTTCTCCAGCCATTTTAGGAGGTTGGCGAATGGCAATGTCTATCTTAAAACCTATTAGTGTGGATTACATCGAGACCGTGATTCATGATCATAATATTGAGATGGAAATGGTGGAATTGAGGATTGACCATGGCTCTTGCCTAGTTGGGAAGACATTGTCAACCAGCGGGATAAAACAGCAAACAGGCGCCATGGTTCTTGCAATCTTACGGAATAAAGAGGTTATCAGTAATCCAGGGGCTGAAGAAGAAATTTTCAGGGTGATCTTTTAATTGTTTTAGGCTTGAGAGATCAATTGCATCGTTTAGAAGATATAGCGGCAAACATTTAACACGATTTATATTATAACGGTGGTATTAAAAAGAGGAAGCCGGGTGGGACGCATTGACATTTTCCTAGCTCAACTACCATAATGTATAGGAAGTGTGGAGGTGGAAGGTGTGTCGAAAAGGGAAAAAGAAGCAAGTTCTTATTGGCTGAAATTAGTAAGCGTATTATTAATGTTGTTCGCTTTTGCAGGGCTATTGGGTTCTTTAGGACTTTCTATCGGAAAACTGGTTTATAGCGTGTTTACTGTGGTTATGGGCAGTCTGGCATGGGCTGGACCCTTCTTATGTTTATCAGCAGCTGTCTTGCTCTGGATTTATTCTCCGAATTTGATGGGAAATCGCCAAAAAATATTGCCCGATAATCAGATTCCTAATCAATTGCAAAAATCAAAGTCTCAACAGAACATTTTCTCTATGGGTATCCCTCTTCCTGCGGGGAAACTTGTTAGTTTGCAGGGATTTGATCAATATTTTTCTTCGCCTGATATGGTGGAAATTAAGGAATCCGATGTCCAAAAGGCAGAAGAGATGAAAGAAATGGGGAGAGATTTTCCTTCTTATTTTGGGTTAGGGGAGGCGTTTTACCACAGGAAGCTTGTTAAAATGACAACTCTAAAAGGGCTTGAAGAATATATTGAGGAAGTAGACGAAGAAGAAAGATATATAAAAGAGATCCCTGGGCAAGGTAATATACCAAGAGAGATCCCTAAAACACCTTCAGAGAAACCAGCGCTGTTTTCTTCGGTGTTTAAGTCCCGAGCGGATCAAGAAGAATTCTTAGCTCAATATAAAGCAGATGGAAATCCCCTTGAGGCGGAAACACTTGATTTTGCAGGAAATTTGAGGGAAGATAGTATAACGATCGATGAGGCGGAGAAAATTGCTCAAGTCGTTGAGTATTCTGTTTCAAAGACCGCGAGTACATCCCCGGGAATGTTAGAGTATGAAGCTCAGGTAGCGGCTGTCTTAGAATTGAAACCAAATTCTGCAGAGCAAGTGATTCAATTAGTTGATAAAATGCAAGATCAATTGGAGGGAGTGGAAGAGGCTCAGGTTTTGAGTACCGTAGAAGAGACAGATCATTGGAAGCTTCCTGAATTAGATTTACTGGATCCAGTCCTAAAACGTGTATTTTTACAGGATACGGAAACCTCAATACAGCTGGAGAAAGTGCTTCTCGATTTTGGAGTTAAAGCTAAGGTCATCCGAGCAACAAGAGGTCCAGTGATTACTCGTTATGAGTTAGCCCCGGCGCCAGGCGTTAAAATTAGTAAGATCGTCAATTTAGCGGATGATATTGCATTAGGACTGGCAGCTCGGGATGTGCGTATTGAAGCTCCGATCCCTGGAAAAGCGGCTATTGGGATTGAAGTTCCGAATAAAGAAGCGCACCCGGTCCCGTTTAGAGAAGTCCTTGAAACAAAAACTTATGAAAAATACTCTTCAATACTAAAAGTAGCCTTTGGGAAAGATATTGCAGATCAACCTATCATAGGTGATTTGATAAAAATGCCTCACCTCCTTGTAGCAGGAGCTACAGGCTCAGGGAAGAGTGTCTGTATTACATCAATCATTAATTCCATACTCTACAATGCAACCCCAGAAGAAGTAAAGTTTTTGCTTGTGGATCCAAAAATGGTGGAGCTCAGTCAGTATAACGGCATTCCCCATCTTTTAGCTCCAGTTGTGGTCGATCCGAAGAAAGCAGCCGGTGCTTTAAAATGGATTGTCCAAGAAATGGAAAACCGGTATGAGCTCTTTGCAGCTGCGGGGGTTCGGGATATCGAACGCTATAATAAAAGAAAAGCTGGGGAAACGACAAATTGTAAACCGGCCTTGCCCTTCATTGTCGTGATTATTGATGAGTTGGCCGATCTGATGATGGTTGCAGCTGGGGAAGTCGAAGAAGCTATCTGTCGTTTAGCTCAAATGGCTCGGGCAGCGGGGATTCATTTGGTGATTGCGACCCAACGCCCATCAGTAGATGTCATCACCGGGGTAATCAAGGCCAATATACCCAGCCGAATTTCCTTTGCCGTTTCGTCTCAGATTGATTCCCGCACCATTCTCGATGCAACGGGTGCGGAGAAACTACTTGGACGAGGGGACATGCTTTATTCTCCTCTGGGTGTGAATAAAGCGCTGCGTGTCCAAGGCTGTTTGGTCACGGATGACGAGGTACAACGGGTAATTGCACACTGGAAACAATTAGGTAGGCCGGAATATCTCGATCCCGAGCACCTTTTCGTAGAAACAACGGATAAAAATGAAGAAAGCAACGGACCGGATGATATTTTATTCATTGACGCAGGACAGCTTTTTATCAAGACAGGTATTGCTTCTGTATCCTTTTTGCAACGCAAGTTGAAATTAGGATATACCAGAGCAGCACGGTTAATGGATATGCTCCAGGAACAAGGTGTAGTCGGATCTTATGAAGGAAGTAAGCCGCGTCAGGTACTTTTAACTATCGAAGAATTTAATGAACGATTCGGATAAGTGCGAGGTGAGAAGCGCGAGGTGCGAGGCGAAAGGTGCGAAGCTCGAGGTGCGAGGTACGAAGCATGAGGTTACTTTCGAACCTCGCGCCTCGAACTTCGAGCCTCGTGAGTAACCTTCGAACATTGTCTTTGGGCCCCAAAAACACTCTAACCATTGGTTAGAGTGTTTTCTTATTTAATATTCTACCTTTCGAACCTCGAATCTCGAACCTCGCACCTCGATAAGGCTAGGGCTTTTTTACATTCAGTCCTTCGCGCCTCGTAATGACCTTTGCGTCTCGAATATCGTGCTTCTTGACTCGCAATAACCTTCGCGCCTCGAACATCGTGTTTCGTGCCTCGATTTGATGAATGAAGTGGAGGAGAATGGGAATAATGCATTAATGAATGTAAAAAAAATAGAGTTAAAATTAATGGAGACGAAGAATGAAGGTATTTACACAGTCAATTACGAAAGATAAACCATATAAAGATATTGTCTTGAACCTGGAAGATTTGCTTAGTCATGCCGAAGAAATTGCTCGTTTACATGTGCACTTGGAAATAAGCCATCCAAAACGATCCTTGTTACCTAGGGTTAAGCAAAATATGGAGTTCTTAACCTATGCTTACCGCGAAATTACGGAATATTCAGCGAGAACCCAGGATATTGTGCCGGCTACGGAATGGTTTTTAGACAATTTTTATAGTTTGAAAGACTTAAGAGAGGACATCCTAAAAAGCTTTCCTGATAAATTTGAACGTCAATTGCCACGTAACGCCAGTGGGGATTTTCAAGGATATCCCAGAATTTACGGCTTATTAGTTGAACTCATCGAACATACGGATAGTCAATTGCTAAGTGAAACGCTCAAAGCGTTTATTAACGTTTATCAGGTTCAAGTGCCCTTATCCAGCGGGGAAATATGGGCAATTCCCATTATGTTGAGAATTGTCCTTCTGGAAAATATTCGGAKGTTAACTGAACAAATCCTTTATACTCAAGCGGAAAGAGAAGCTGCGGATCATTGGGTGATGCCCTTATTGGAAGTTGAGCATGGACCGGACGAATGGGAGGAGATAATCAAAACACTCACTGCCCAAGAGGAATACTCATCGGCGTATGCAGAACAGATCCTCAAGAGGCTGAGAGATCTAGGCGTCGACTCTGCACCGCTGTTACACTGGGTCGATCGAGTTGTCGCTAAACAAGATACAACAATTGAAGAATTGGCAAAACTCGAGCGCCAGCGTCAGTCTATGTATCAAGTTTCCATGGGTTATGCGATTTCGAGCATTCGCTTTGTCACAGCTGAAGATTGGCCTCGTTTTTTTGAAGAAGTTAGTTTGGTGGAAAGTGAATTCAGAAAGGATCCAAGTGGTGTTTATTGCAAAATGGACTTTCAGTCACGAGACGCATACCGCCATCAGGTCGAGAAGATCGCTCGACACTTCAAAGTTTCAGAACTGGTCGTTGCTCGGAAAGTGCTATCAAGAGCTGAAAAGGCGTATCAGCAAGGGGAGTCTGTAGCGTCGCATGTGGGTTATGATTTGCTTGGGCCAGGACGGGTTGAGCTTGAACAGGAATTGAAACATGACTATGGCGAGTCCATTGACCTTGGAAGTAAGATTTGTCAAGCGCTTCAACATAGACCTAGTTTATATTATTTTGGAAGTTTGCTTATCGGCGTAGGAGGTCTATGTGTATGGGCGTTATCGTACGTCCTTCACTTTGCTCCCCTCTCCCTGAATTATGTTCTTATAGTTGCAGGACTTTTGTTCTGGGCGAGTAGTTTGATCATTCCCTTAGTGAATTGGGTCTCTTCGCTCCTGTTTCACACCGCTTTCTTACCTAAACTGGATTTAAGGGAAGGGATTCCTCAGGAATTGCGGACCATGGTTACTGTGCCAACGTTATTAACGAGTATTGGCAGAGTAAATGAGTTAATTGGTCAAATTGAAGTTTGTTATCTGGCTAACAAAGATGTTAATTTGCATTTTGCCATCCTGGGAGATTTTGCTGATGCCTCGTCTGAAAAAGTTAAAGGMGATGAGGAGATCATTGCGGCGGCAACTGAGGCAATCAAAACCCTAAATAACAAGTATGGTCAAAGTAGGTTTTACTTATTTCATCGCAAACGGTTCTTTAATGCTCACGAAGGAGTCTGGATGGGGTGGGAGAGAAAACGTGGCAAACTGGTGGAATTTAACTCCCTTTTACTTCAAGAGGGAGCAACTAGTTATGACGTTCAAATTGGTGACTTATCAATCCTGTCAACTTTTCGTTATGTAATTACGCTTGATGCAGATACCATATTACCACAGGGGACGGCTAAACAACTAATAGGAACTCTTGCCCACCCTCTTCATGCTCCGAAGCTAAGTAAGGATGGAGAGCGGGTAGTACAAGGGTATGGGATACTTCAACCGCGTATTGGTGTTTCAGTTCCAAGCGCAAGGGCGTCTAAATTTGCACGGATCTTTTCAGGTAAAGTCGGGGTCGATCCTTATACAGTGGCAGTATCGGATGTTTATCAAGACTTATTTGGCGAAGGGATTTTTACAGGTAAGGGAATCTATGATGTTGCTGTCTTTCATCAGGTCACTGGTAAGGCTTTTCCGGAAAACACTATCCTAAGTCATGATTTGATCGAAGGGTTGTATGCCAGAGCAGGACTTGTAACGGATATCGAACTGATCGATGGGTATCCAGCTAATTATCTTGCATATATGCGTCGGCAGCATCGCTGGGTCAGGGGAGATTGGCAGCTTCTACCTTGGYTRTTYAAATCTATCCCGTTTGTTTCGCGCTGGAAGATTTTTGATAACTTGAGGAGGAGTTTAGAAGCACCTGCTCTCTTATTGTTACTCATCTTAGCTTTCACGGTCCTTTCYGGWGAGCCCTGGATATGGGTGGGGTTAATTTCTCTAAGTATAATCTGGCCTATGGTTTTAAATATGAGCTGCAGACTCTTTAGTAAAGGAGCAGAGCAGGATAACTTGGGTGAAGATATGTTGACCATGTTTATCCAGTTCTCACTTCAGTTTCTGTTTCTTCCGTATCAAGCCTTTGTCATGCTTGATGCTATTATCCGAAGTCTTTATCGACAGTTTCTATCACACCGCTACTTGTTAGAATGGGAAACTGCCGCAGATACGGAGAAACGCTTAGATGTCAGTTACAAGACAATGGCGATTAAGATGTGGTCAGTTATTTTATTTGCCTTGGTGGCGTTATTAACAACTCGTTACTCGTTACCAACGAAGTTTGGGCGATTTTTTCCCTTGGCAATCGTCTGGTTAGTGTCGCCTTGGGCTGCCTATAAAGTAAGTTTGCCCATCCAACCTAAGAAGGCCGTACTCTCATTTTCAGAACAGCAGGCCGTGCGACGTTGGGCAAGAAAAATCTGGGCCTTTTTTGAAGAGTTTGTCGGTAGCGAGGATCACTGGCTTCCTCCGGATAATGTCCAAATTGATCCCCCTAGCGGGATAGCCCATCGAACTTCCCCTACAAATATAGGACTCGCTTTACTGGCAAATTTGGCGGCTCGCGATTTTGGGTACATTACGTTAGCAAAGATGCATGAACGAATTAAGCATACGCTCCAAATTTTAGAGGGGCTCGAACATTGGAAGGGGCATCTTTACAATTGGTACGATACCAAGAACCTTGTGCCCTTAGCGCCCCGCTATGTATCAACTGTGGACAGTGGAAATTTTGTTCTTTATTTGTTGACGTTAAAATCCGGTCTTTATGAGACCTTAAATAAACCTCTGCTGGATCAGGAGTTTGCACGTGGGCTTAAGGATACGTTTGACTTACTAATTGAGGCAGTTGGTAAGGATACATTTGAGGAGCTTGAACATTTTGGGCAAGCGCTGGATCAAGCGCTGGCTTCAGATGAGGCCTGGAATTTTGAGAACTGGACGAATCTATTGTCCCTTTGGCCGAMACTTTCCCGCGAACACAAATTGACCCAAGAGGGGGTTTATTGGGCAAGTCGTCTGGAAATGATGATTCTTATGTTTCGTCAGGAGACACAAGATATTTACCCATGGACCGTCGGCCACTCCCGGATGGAAGCCCAGGCGCTTTTTAACGCGCGCATTTTTAAAACATCAAGTCTCGATGAACTCTCCAAGTGCTATCGGGAAGGACTGGAGGAAATTGCTTTTTCGAACGAAATGAGGGAGATGATTCAGCGAGCGCTCCTGAAGATCGAAAGTTATCAGCAAACGTCCGCCGATCTACAGCAACAGCTTGAGAAGATGGCTTTGGCTACAGATTTCCGCCCGCTGTTTAATGAAACACGCCAGCTCTTTTCGATAGGCTATCGTGTTACTGGATGCATGCTTGATAAGTCCTATTATGACTTGTTGGCTTCAGAGGCGCGTCAGGCAAGTTTCATAGCCATTGCCAAAGGAGATGTGCCCCATAATCATTGGTTCAAGCTCGGACGTTCATTAACCCTGGCGAAAGGAAAACGGAGTTTAGTCTCCTGGAGTGGCACAATGTTTGAATTTTTAATGCCGCTCCTGGTCATGCGAAATTATGAGGGAACTCTTCTCGATGAAACTTATCGTTCTGTAGTCGAGGTGCAAAGGAAATACGGAGAAGAACACAAAGTACCCTGGGGGGTATCAGAGTCCGGGTTCTACGCCTTTGATCCACAGCTCAATTATCAGTATAAAGCCTTTGGTGTTCCAGGACTGGGTCTTAAAAGRGGGTTACTTCAGGATCTTGTGATTGCCCCTTACGCGAGTTTTTTGGCCTTAATGGTTTCTCCGCGAGAAGCATTGGAAAATATTTTAGCAATGGAACAAATGGGTTTTGCGGGACGGTATGGCCTCTATGAAGCGGCGGACTTTACCCCTGAACGTATACCTTGTGGACGCCCATTTATGCTGATCCAGAGTTTTATGACTCATCATCAAGGAATGAGTTTCTTAGCACTTGACAATGTGTTAAATGAAAATATCATGCCCAAGCGTTTCCACAGCGATGCCTTGATTCAGACCACAGAGCTTCTTCTCCAAATACGCTTACCKGAAACCACCCCTGATACCCCTCAATTAGAAGGGGAGCATGTTGTGACAGAACGTCAAGTTAAGAGCGCTGATTTGGAAAAAAACCAGTTGATTATTATGGAGACGGCCAAGAGTCCGATTCCTGTCACGCACTGTATTTCCAATGGGCAATATTCAGTTATGTTGACAAATGCCGGGTCAGGGTTCAGCCGTTTCCAGGAGATTAGTCTCTCTCGTTGGCGCGAAGACGTGACCCAAGATGCCTGGGGGATGTACTTTTATATTCAAAACCTGAATTCCGGTGACGTCTGGTCCGCAACGCACCACCCTTGTCGTGATTCCGGCGAGGATTATAAGGTGACCTATGCTCCTGATAGGGTAGAGTTCTCTCGCAAAGATGGGAACATAACAACCCGTACTGAAGTCGTCATATCCCCAGAAGACCAAGCGGAAATACGCCGTATTTCCTTGACTAATACCAGCAAATACTACCGAACAGTGGAAGTCACAAGCTATTTTGAAGTGGTTTTGGCTAGGTTTAGCGATGATTTAGCACATCCGGCGTTTGGTAATCTCTTTATTCAAACCGAATTTAAGCATGAGGCTTTATTGGCCTCCCGAAGACCACGCAGTAATAAGCAGACTCGGTTATGGCTCATGCACACAGTTGCGACAGAGGGAGAAAAGGTAGGTTCGCTGCAATATGAAACAGACCGTTCACGTTTCATTGGACGGGGGAGAAGCCTGGCCAGGCCGCAAGCGATAGATGCCAATCACCCCTTATCCAATACCGTTGGAGCGGTCCTGGATCCGATGATGAGTTTACGTCAACGGGTTAAGATTCCGCCTGGGCAAACAGTTCGGGTCTCCTTCTCTGTCGGCTACGCGGAGAATCGTGAGGAAATACTTCGTATTGCTGAAAAATACAGAGATCCGCTTTCTGTGAATAGGGCTTTTGAACTGGCCTGGATTCATAGCAAAATGGAGCTTCGTCATTTAAATTTGACGGCAGCACAGGCAAACGAGGGGTTAAGCCTCGGTGGTCATTTGCTATATCTGAGTCCCAGCCGGAGTGAGGTGTCGGAATGCATTAAGGATAATCGAAAAGGACAGTCTTCATTATGGCCTTATGCTATTTCCGGAGACCTGCCCATCGTTCTTGTACGAGTAAATAATGCCGAAAGTTTGGATTTAGTACGCAGACTTTTAATAATCCATGAATACTGGAGACTCAAAGGCTTGTTTGCTGATCTGGTCATTCTTAATGAAGATGAGAGCGGTTATTTTCAGACCTTCCAGGATAACCTACGGGATTTGATTTCCATGGGGCATGCCCGGGATCTCTTAAATCAGTCAGGCGGAGTCTTTCTCTTGCAAAAAGGTCATGTTCTTCAGGAAGATATCCATCTCCTCTGTACCGTGGCCCGAATAATTTTTAATGGAGATGGGGGATCGTGTTCTATTCAAGTACGCAAAAAAAAGAAGTTGAAGACTGGATATGTTGAGCATTGCGAGGCAGACACCCCGGAAAAGGCGTTAGACGAAGTGCGAAGTATGAGGCGCGAGGTACGAACCGGCAGCCCGAAWAGCGAGCAGCCTGCATCGAGGATCGCACTTCGTAAAGAAGCTCTGGAGCGAACGATTACTCATCTGCAGTTTGCGAATGGATACGGTGGATTCAGCGAAGATGGCAAAGAGTATATCATTGACCTGCTGGAAGGTATGAACACGCCTTTGCCCTGGATTAATGTCATTGCCAATCCCAGGTTTGGTTTTCAGGTATCAGAAGTGGGCGCCGGATATACCTGGTCTCTCAATAGTCGGGAGTATAAGCTAACTCCTTGGTCAAATGATCCAATTCTGGATCCTGCCGGGGAAGCCCTGTACCTGTGTGATGAACAAAGCGGTGAATCCTGGTCAGTTACAGCCAGCCCTAAACGTGAAAAGGGTTCATATACCATCCGCCATGGTCAAGGGTATTCAATTTTCGAGCATAGCAGTCATGGTCTGAAGCAATCTTTACGTTTCTTTGTCCCGCTGGACGAGTCAGTAAAGGTCATTGAACTAAAGATTACGAACAATACAAATCATGATTCACGCTTAAGTGCGGTCTACTATGCGGAATGGGTGCTGGGGGTGGATCGTCAGTCAACTGCTCCCTATCTGGTGACAGACTATGATCGAGAACGGGGTATTTTTTATACTCGAAACACGTATCAAGAAGAATTCGCAGGAAGGCTAGGATTTATAACCGCTTATGGAGCTCCCGTGTCAAGTTATACCGGGGATCGTGCTGAATTTATCGGGCGTAACAGGACATTGGAAGATCCCAGGGGGTTAAAGCTGGATCAATTCTCCAAAACAGTTGGCGCCGGGCTTGATCCTTGTGCTGCGCTGCAACTCATATTTTCCGTATCTCCCGGTGAGACCAAGACCATCACTTTCTTACTTGGTGAAACAGAAAACCGTCAAGAGGCGGAGAGACTAATATCCGCTTATGAACAGCCTGAAAAAATTATTGCGGCGTTTGAGGAAGTCAAGAGATATTGGGATGAGTTACTGGGCAACGTTCAAGTATACACACCAGACTCATCGATGAATTTGCTTCTCAATCGCTGGTTACTCTATCAGACAGTAGTCTGCCGCGTCTGGGCCCGATCGGGGTTTTATCAGTCAGGGGGAGCATATGGTTTTAGGGATCAACTGCAAGATGTGATGGCCCTCGTCTACACGACCCCCGAGGTCACTCGCAAACAAATCATTCTCCATTGTGGTCATCAGTTTGTCGAAGGGGATGTGCAGCATTGGTGGCACGCTGAAACGGGAAAAGGGATCCGCACAAAATTCTCAGACGATTTGTTATGGCTGCCTTTCGTAACTGCCCATTATCTGGAACGAACGGGGGACGCATCCCTATTGGATGAAACGAACGTCTTTCTTGAGGCTCAACCTTTGAAAGAAGATGAAGATGAAYGMTATTCGATTCCRAGGATTKCYGAGGAGCAGGGAACKGTGTAYGAACAYTGTATTCGAGCCATCGAGCGKGGKTTAAGTTTTGGCGAWCACGGYTTRCCMCTRATYGGCTCCGGAGACTGGAAYGATGGCTTTAGTCGYATTGGCATYAGGGGAAAAGGAGARAGTGTCTGGCTCGGGTGGTTTTTGTATCWAACGCTAACTCGTTTTGCRAGCATATGTGATGGCCGCCAGGATTTGGAGAGGGGAGCGCGCTATCGCCGGATAGCGGAGGAACTTCAACAAAATATGGAGCTTCATGGCTGGGATGGCGGTTGGTACCGGCGTGCCTATTTTGATGATGGTACGCCCTTAGGATCTTCGCAAAACAGGGAATGTCAAATTGATGCTCTCGCCCAGTCCTGGGCAGTAATTTCTGGGGCAGCCAAGCCAACTCGGGCCCAGGATGCTATGTTAGCCTTAGAACACTATTTATGGCGCAAAGAAGACGGGGTTCTTTTATTGCTTACTCCACCCTTTGACAAGTTCCTGCCCGATCCTGGCTATATTAAAGGTTATGTTCCCGGTGTCCGGGAAAATGCCGGACAGTATACGCACGCAGCATCATGGGCAATTTTGGCATATACAAGTTTGGGTGAAGGGGATAAGGCTGCGGAACTCTTTCAGATGTTAAGCCCCATTAATCATGCTCGTACGGAACATGAGGTGAATCGCTACAAAGCTGAGCCTTATGTTGTTGCGGCTGATGTTTATGCCTCGCATCCCCATATAGGCCGGGGCGGATGGACGTGGTACACCGGAGCGGCCGGGTGGCTGTATCAGGCTGGGTTAGAGGGAATCTTAGGCTTTAAACGTCAAGGAGATAAATTGGTCTTGAAGCCTTGCATTCCCAGCCGCTGGCCGGGCTATCGCTTAACATATCAGTATCAAACGACAAAATATGAGATTATTGTTGAGAATCCAAGGAGCAGAATGACCGGATGTGAAAAGCTCACCTTGGATGACGAAGTATTGCCGGAACCTGAAATTTTGTTAAAGGATGACGGTCAGCTGCATACGGTTCGTTTAATGATGTAGGTAGTCATGCGTCTCTCAGCAACTGTTATAGAATTAGGGGCCTCAGTTGAGGCTCCTTTCGTTGTTAAGATATGGATAGGACTGTATAATGTAAGTAACAATATTAAGATGCAGTGAGTTTTCTCATGAGAGCTTTAGAAAGAGGATGGTTTTATGCAGGAATATGTTCCGAAGCTTATTACTTTAACTTTTATAGTACTTGTTTTTGCCTATGCAATACAATTTTTGAAAAGGCGGTATTTTGATTACCAGTGTGGAAAATGCGATAGAATATTTAATCCGAGAGCTTGGGGATCAATTTTTTCTCTTCAATTAATGGGAATAAGATATATTAAATGTCCTAAATGTAATAAAAGGAGTTGGGTGAAACTAGTTTTGAAAGAATCCAAAAAATAGGCGGGATATAGTTCTTATTCACTTTGAGCCGATCATAAGGCTCTATTTTTTTGCGGGAGGGGAGATGAGGTGAATAATTGACATACATAGAATATCTAGGTATAATAGGAAATATACATAGAAGTATTAGGTATGGTGGGGGGATAGAATGAATGTATCTAAAGACTTAATAGCCGCCTCTGCGACCCCTCTTATTCTGGCGATTCTTAAGGATTGCGACAGTTATGGCTATGCGATTATCAAGCGCGTGAAAGAAATGTCTGAAAATCAACTCATTTGGACGGAAGGTATGCTGTATCCAGTATTACATCGTCTGGAAGAACAGCAGTTAATTGAATCTTACTGGAATAAATCGGAAGCAGGACGGCAGCGTAAATATTACCGGATTAAAGAGATTGGGTTAACCGAGCTGGAACAGCAAAAAAAGCAGTGGGAAATAGTTCATAATGTTCTTGCCAGGACCTGGAATGAAGAAAATAATTCGTAAGGAGGATTATGATGTTTGATTTGGAGACACAGATTCATTCGTGGAGCGATCATTTAAGAGCCTATGGTAATTTGAGCGATAGCGATATTTATGAATTGGAAAATCATTTGCGGGATGAAATCGAGGACTTAATTGCAGCCGGACTCACGCCGGATGAATCATTATTAATTAGTGTCAAACGTTTAGGAAATGTGGAGGCGATCTCACATGAGTTTGCYAAAGTAAATACCGAGAATCTGTGGAAACATCTATTAGTAGAGCCGATAGATTCACCGGCTAAGCAGCAAAATCGGCGCGATATTGCCCTGGTGGTCATATTTGCACTACTTGCAGGAACACTATTCAAAATTCCTGAACTTTTTGGTTTCGGATTACTCGATCAAGACGGTGAACTTAAAATATTCTTCATTAAAAACTTGAGTTTCTTTATTTTACCTTTTATAGCGGCATTTTTCTTGATCAAGAGGAAAGCGGAGTTAAAAACATGGTCTACGATACTGGGGATTTTTATCCTGGCGGCGCTGATTATCAACGCGTACCCATCATTTGATCCCCATCATACAGAATATCTTACCATCTTTCATCTTCCTTTGTTTTTGTGGTTGGTCGTCGGAGCAGCTTATATAGGCAGGGAGTGGCGAGGCAGTCAGGGCAGAATGAATTTTATACGCTTCACAGGTGAAGCCTTTATCTATGGTGTATTAGTCATGGCAGGTGTAATGGTGTTATGCGCATTTACTGCAGTTATTTTCGAAGCCATCCAAATTGACGTCGAAAATTTTCTTTCAGAATATTTACTGATTTATGGAGGTTGTGCGGCAGCCATGATTACCGTTTATTTAGTAGAGGCCAAAAAAAGTGTGGTGGAGAACTTTGCACCCATTTTGGCCAAAATATTCAGCCCGCTCTTCCTGATAACTATGGTTGCTTTCTTAATAGTTATGATTATTACCGGTAATAGTCCATTTATGGAAAGAGATTTCCTAATTGGATTCGATTTAATGCTGGCTTTAGTGCTGGGGTTGGTATTGTACGTTATTTCGGCGCGAGATATTCGTCAGCCGGCCAACCTGTTTGATTACTTGAATCTAACCCTGATCCTAACGGCACTGGTTATCGACGGGATTGCTTTATCGGCCATACTTTTCCGCTTGTCCGCCTTTGGCATTACCCCCAATAAACTGGCCGCGCTGGGGGAGAATTTAGCTTTGCTGGGCAACCTGGCCGGTCTTGCCTGGTTATATATCGGATATTTCAAGAGGAAATTTGATTTCACTAAGCTAATAAAATGGCAGACAGATTATCTCTATGTTTATTTCAGCTGGACAGCAATTGTAGCCTTCATATTTCCGATTATTTTCAGGTTTAGTTAATCCCCTACTTGGGCGGCATCAACCAGAAAAACAAGCAGACAAAGCGCATGCTGTAAAACATTCGCTTTGCCTGCTTGGAAGATTACTTAAACAATAAACTGGAGCTTGGTGATGCTGGTATTTGCTACCTGGTTATTAATACCGGGCACGGGGCATGATCGGCAACCCGGCTGCTTACGCTGCCCAGCAGTACTTCCTTAGCGCCACTAAGCCCGCGGTTGCCTATCACAATTAGGTCATACTGTTCTTCTCTGCTCACTTCAATAATCTTCATGGCTGGATCGCCTGATTCCAGTTTTGTATCTACGGTTATACCCTGTAAATCAATTTTCTTCATTGCCTCAGCCAAGATAGCCTCACCTTGAGCATTGAATTCTTTAATTAGCTGGTTATAGCTTTCAGAGGCATATAAACGAGGCAGGTTAATATAGCTACCCAGAGTGGGGAGAACATGTATAAATGTCACCTGCGAGCCTAAGGCTGCGGCAATTCCCACAGCTTGCTTGGCTGCATCTAAAGAGGGAGCTGATCCATCTAGAGGGACTAAAATTTTTTTGTACATACTTCCATCCTCCTCCTAGTGATAAGTTTTACCTTTTTATATAGTTTTACCTAATATATACTTTTAATATATCTTTTAATGGAACTGCTTGTCAATATAAGATTTAGAATTTTTATAACAATATGATCTGGTTCTGATGAGTGTAGGGCAGTGATCAATACTTCTTTTGCTGACAAAATTGTTCAGGATTATGAATAGTCAAGTTTAAATCACGCCCTCTCCCATAGCTACTTATTATCTGTTGGAGGTTTACTGTTGCGGGGGTAATCCTTGTTCCAACTCCCGTAGCTGCGAACATGGGTCCATGCTTTGTATGCCGGATCATCAGGATTGCGGGATAAGGCTTCATCCTCTTGCAGGTACTTTTTCAGGATGCCCTTCTGTTTGTATAAGAGGCGATCTTTTCCTACGGGACAAACCTTGGTGCAAATCCCACAGGGGGACACTTTATCGGTATCTAGTTCGATATGCCTGTCTATGCAGGCCATTATATCATAGTTCTGCATAACTTGATCTTCGCGTAAAGGCAGGGCATTTACCGGGCAACATTTGGCACAGGCCTCACAATTAATGCATAAATCCTCCTCTATTACTGGGTCAGGTTCCAGGATGGCAGCAGTGAATACGGACACGAAACGTACCCGGGGTCCGAATTCAGGGGTAAGGAGACAATTACTGAGACCAATTGTTCCCAGTCCCGCGTATTTGGCAGCCATAACATGGCTAAAAGCCGCCTGGGGTCTATCCTTCAATAAGCGCAGGCTGGCAAATCCATCTCGAGTAAAGAAGTAAGCTGCTTGACCTTGTCGATTCAGAAAACGAACCAGATTAAAGGCCAGGTCATCCAGTGTTCGGTTCGCGGCAACGTAGGTCTCCTTATGCAAGAAAGATGGAGTTGTTTCCACGATCGGCAAGGGCATCGAAACCCCGATTACAATTACGGAATGAGCTGGTTCCCATAAAGACTGAGGTCTAAAGTAGGAAGGAACCTCGTTATATTCATTCCAGCGTGCAACCGGAGCAAAGCCAATAATATCTGCACCCGCATCCAGGCAAAATTGCTTAATCCGAAGCTTAAGTTCAACATCTGATCCCATAGCTTACATCCTTTCATTACGGCAAGATAGTTAGATCCGGTTAAAATTCTATAATTAAATTACATCAGTATTTAGGCTGTACGATTCATAATCTCAGTATTCAGGCTGTGCGATTCATAATCTTAATGCTATCATAATAATATGGGTAATTACAATGATGCTTCTAACATAGCTAACATAGGGCTGTTTAATTCTGTAGGTCAATGACAGAGCTTGTTCTTTTGAGCATGCTCCTCTGATGGAATGGAGTGCGAGTCTCCACGGAAGTTACTTTTTTCTGGTATGTAGCGATTTGTTCAGATTTTTATAACCAGGTAGTCGAGCTATTATTGCCACGTGATACACGTGATAAAGGAAGGATTGAGCAGATGCAAACACAAGATGTAATCATTAAAGTCGTTAAATTGGACAGCTCAGCAAAATTACCACAATTCGCCCATGAGGAAGACGCTGGAATGGACCTATTTTCTATAGAGGAAAAGGTTATCATGCCAGGTGATTCGGCTTTGATACGAACGGGAATTAAAGTTGAATTACCACCTTATACAGAAGCACAAATTAGACCGAGAAGCGGCTTGGCATTAAAAAATTCTATAACTGTGTTAAATACCCCTGGAACCATTGACCAAGGTTACAGGGGTGAAATCCGTATTATTCTCATAAATCACGGCAAAAATGAGTTTGTAGTTGAGAGACAGATGAAAATAGCGCAAATGGTGGTCAAACCATTATTAAAAGTTTCGGTAGTAGAAGCTACTGATTTAACCGAATCAGATAGATCAGACGGTGGTTTCGGCTCGACAGGATAAAGAAAACTTCGTTCAGGGAGGACTCAAATGCTTTTCGCAGATTTGCATGTACATATAGGGCAGAGTTTAGATGGAAAATACGTTAAAATAACCGGAGCAAAAACATTAACATTACCTAATATCCTCAAAGTTGCCAGGAATGTGAAAGGTCTTTCCCTCATCGGGGTTATCGATTCGCATTCAACCGGAGTTCAAGAAGACTTCAAGACGTTGCTCACCACTGGTGATCTACGTCTTTTATCGGCAGGAGGGTATGCTGCCCACGGATTAACTCTGATTCCCGGACATGAAATAGAATTACAGGTCGGAGAGGGGAATGCCCACTTTTTGGCTTATTTTCCATCCATAGAGCAGGTTCAAAAGTACGTTAAGGCCTTAAAACCAACAATTAGAAATTGGCAGCTGAGTACCCAGAAAGGGTTTCTTCCTTTCGACTTATGGCTTGAGGCGGTAAGGAAAGCCGAGGGGATCTGGTTTCCGGCGCATGTTTTTACCCCCCATAAGGGAATTTATGGGAATTGCTGCAGTCGTTTAAGTGACGTATTAGCGGTAGCGCCTAAAGCCATAGAAATTGGGCTCAGTGCTGATCGAGGTATGGCAGAGAGTATCGGAGAACTGGAGACTTGTGTGATGTTCAGCAATTCAGATGCCCACTCTTTGTCTAATATTGCCCGGGAGTATAATACCTTTGAACAAGTAGACCCCTCTTTCGGAGGGCTGTTGAATTTAATTGAACATAAAAATAAACAAGCTGTTCGAAATTATGGTTTGCCCCCAAAGATAGGAAAGTATCATCGTTCGTATTGCCTAAGTTGTGAGCAAATCATAAAGGCCGCCGCGCCACAACTGACGTGCCTGGATTGTGGGAGTAAGCATGTTGTGATGGGTGTCTTGGATCGTCTGGTGAGTATTGCGGACCGTCCGATGGGCATATACAACGATTCAACGTATGTCCATCAGGTTCCACTCCGACAACTTCCCGGTATTGGGCCTAAAATGTATGAAAGATTATTGAAGGAATTCGGGACGGAAATGGCCGTACTTCATCACGTTCCCGCAGAAGCGCTGCAGCGTGTTGCCGGAGAAAAGGTGGCAGTTTGGATTATCAAAGACCGTCGCGGTGAATTAAATGTGGAAGCTGGCGGAGGGGGTGTATTTGGTAGAGTTGTGGACTTATTGACATGAGGAAGGGTGTACCGGCGGCTTGGTAAAGAGGAACTGAGGCAGTTGCTAAAATCAATTTATTACTGAGTACGAACCGTCATCGAACGTGGTTTTAATTTTAGTAATTATCTCTTCCGGTTTCAAATTATTTTCTTCCATGGATTTAATGAAGGCCAGTGTATAAGATACTACTCCTTGAAACCCTGCGGCAAATGATTCAATATCAACATTAATGTCAATTCCATTTGCGCTAATGAGCTCCTCTACCCCTTCGAGTAGTTGTTGGAATAAGATTCCACGATTATTATTTAATATCATAAAATCTCTCCTTTTCGGCTAGACCGATACTGTCGGCGTTTTCTATTTTGCATTAACCTAAGTGAGATAGTTTATTCTACAACGAGGTGAACCATGAAATTTATGACAATCCCGATGCAAATATACGGACTTATTTGGCATAAAATGTTATGGGGGATAGTAGTCATACGGAATATATGGGTTTAGGTTATTTTTATTTAATAATTAAAATTGAAAAATAACTCCTCGATCATAGCGAAAAATCCGCAGTAAGATGAGCTAACGTTCTGACGATTATTCAATGGTATCGCCGGTCGAGCGAACTGGGGTCTTTTATGATCAGCCAAATTAAGATAGCCTGAATTCTTCAATACAGTATATGCAAATATGATTCTAGTGCAAAAACCCCTAATAATTAGTGCCTAAAACCGAATACCCCCCTTCAGACGCTAAATATGGTATAATATGAAGTATAAGGAAGATATTCAGATTATTGTTGCTGTAATTGCGTTAGATGGGGGTATGCACCTTGTTTAAGGAAAATATCGTTCATAATCAGACATCGTTGTTCAATTCGACTGGCTTGATGAGTGAAGGCGTTAAGAAGAAGTTGGAAAAATCATGGGCGCCCATTTTCTATGATCATATTTTCAGCAAAATAGACGAAAAGCCTTTTGCTGTGATGTACAGCGATACCGGTCGCCCGAATTTTCCCGTCAACATATTGCTCTCCCTCGAGTACATTAAGCATTTTCAAAACTACACTGATGATGAGCTAGTAGAAAACTTCAATTTTAATTACCTGCTAAACTACGCTGTTGGTATCAGAACTCTCGGAGAAACAAACCTGGCGGAAAGAACTCTCTATGAATTCAGAAGCCGAATTTACAAATACACTCGAGAGCACTTAGGAGAAGACGATCTAATATTCGGTCAGTTTCTCAAATTATTAGATGAATTTGCTGCAGTAGCCGGAATATCTGACAAGTTGCAGCGAATGGATTCAACGATGTTCATGTCGAACATTAAAAAGAGCGGGCGCTTGGCATTGGCCTATGACGTACTTGTAAATGCTGTGAAGGCTATACCAGAAGAACTTTGTTCTTCGTCTTTAAAAGAAGTTCTGACGTCTGAATTTAAAACCAATACTCTATACCGTGTCAAAATAAATGAAACAGAGAGTAAATTCGAAAACATCTTAAATCTAAGCCGCGAGGCCAGTGAAACCTTAAAAGGCCTAAACCAAGAGAAAGAAATTGACGCGTTTAGAATTATCAACCGATTTCTTTCCGAACAAGCAGAATATGACCAAGAAACTGACCGACTGACAGCAAAGGATAAGAAGAATATTTCAGCATCATCTTTGCAATCAGCCTATGATGAAGATGCAACATTTCGTAATAAAGCTGGGAAAAGTCAAAGCGGGTACGTAGCTAACCTTTCGGAAACCTGCTCAAAAGAAAATCCATTCCAGCTCATCACCGACTACAAAGTGGCCGCCAACATCACCAGTGACGTCGAACTTATTAAGAAAAGGCTTCCGGAACTCAAAAACAACACCGACTGTGAAGAGCTTTATGTCGACGGAGGTTATTATTCTCAAGAAGCTGCAGGCAGCGATGAAGAGCATGGCGTTAAGATCAACTTCAYTGATATGACTGGAAAAACACCAAAAGATAAAATAGGAGCCTGTGAATTTAAACTTGATGATGAGAAATTCATCGAAAGTTGTCCCAATGGGATCAACCCCATACGCAGCGCAGAAAAGGATGGTCAGATTGTGGCCCACTTTGGATTAGAAGCCTGTGATAACTGCGAGCTGTTAGATCAGTGCCCTGTCAAAAAACAAAAGAAGAGCTATGTTGTCCGTTTCAGCCAGAAGGTACTTACTGCATCCAAGCAGCGCAAAATGATAGCTGAAAACTATAAAAGCAATTGTAGTATGAGGGCTGGTATTGAGGGTACCAATTCAGCCCTAAAGCGAAGGCATGGAATGAGCAAACTCAGGGTTCGCGGATTAGCCAAGTCTCAAGTTGAAGTCGGACTAAAGGTGACTGCTCAAAACTTCAGGAGGTTGTGCACGTATTTATTGCAAACCGCTAAAAAGCTGAATGAACCCTACAGAGGGGTTGCTCTGCCCTAAAACATGAAAATCGAACCTAGGGCTGAGAATACGGGCCATTGCAAGGTGAGAATAGCCCATTTTGAGGACAAATACACCGTTACTTACCAATAAATGGCTACTGTCGTGATTAGGGAACTAAATAGCGTTGCTATATTACGATTTTTGCACCAGAATCAAATA
>NZ_JCAIJG010000206.1:0-7015 GCF_059735615.1 Desulfosporosinus sp. Tol-M2 | reverse complement strand
GTTTGGGCATAACGGCGAATGGTTGTCGTCTTCCCCGTTCCACAGTCACCAGTGACCACGGCGAACCACCTTCGTTCAGCGGCATACTCAAGACGTCCCAACGTCTCTTCCAATAACACCGATTTATAGAGTTCGCCTGTAGGAATATTGCGTGTAAATGGCGTAGAGCTGAATCCATAGAACGATTCAAACATCATTCGAACCCTCCTTATGAACCGCGCGAAAAGAAAGGGCTGGTGCTTGAATCTCACGACGCTGACGGTTTTGTTGCTCGGCGGCTCCAAGGAGTCTTGATGAGTCGGTGGCTTGTGGTTGAAGGTGCGTAGGCATGGTCGGACGTTTTCCGACATGCTCTCCAATCACAAGTTCGTGTACTTTCCATGGAGCGTGTCCCTCGTATTCAATCGTTAGGTCGCTGATGTTTGACGGATCGTAGACCACATCGACTGTACACCCGATAAACTGAAGTCCGACTTCATATAACGTTCCCATGAAATGGATAAGACCTGACTGTTTCCGCTAGCCTAAAAGGTCCGAAAGCTGACGGTATTGCCTGTCCAAAAGTTGCCGGATATAATGACCATATCACAGAAAAGGAAAAAGGATGTCTCTGTTGTACGTGATCTGTTACAAGCAGACCACCAAAGACATCCCCTGGTCATTGTATGGTCATTATAACAAATTACGAGTTAATTGAAAATCCCCAAAAGGGTGTTTTTGGTTCGGTGTACAGAATTAATTCCTTGCCCTTGTTGCAGTAGCGATCTCAGAGTCATCGGATCTCGCAAGCGTAAGTCTAAGGTAACCGGTGAAGAGACGAGAATTCTTATCATCCGCAGACTACGTTGTAAAGATTGCCGTAAGATCCACCATGAATTACCGGACTGTTTAGTTCCTTACAAACGTTATGCATCCGTATGTATTGAACAAGTTTTAACTGAAGTTGAGTCTCCATCAGATTTGGCAGCGGATGATGTTACGTTGTATCGGTTAAAGAAATGGTTTCATGGCATACTGCCTTACCTTATTGGCTGTCTCCGAAGTATTGTTATCCGTCTGGGCCAAGACCCTGTGAAAGAGCCGTCCGTCCCGTCACAGTCTGTACACCAAAGAATCGGACTTTATGTCGGAAGTAAGCCAGGTTGGCTGGCGAGAATTGTCCGTCCTATTGTGAATGCAAATTTATGGGTACATACCCGTTCTGCCTTCTTGTCCGCAAACACTTAGGCTAGACTTTGAAGAAAAGTCTTGAGAGGAAGTGTTTTGGGATGAAAGATCAACAGAAGGCCGAGGAAATCGCCGGTAACCGGGTCCAACTTATCCTGCCCTTATTGGAGGCCGGTCTGGACCCAGCTTTAACACGGGAAAAAAGAAAGCGTATTTGTGAAGAGAACGCAATATCTGAACGGACATTAAGACGTTACTTGGCTGAGTACCGGGTACAGGGATTTACAGGGTTAAAACCGAAAGGCAAGGGAAAACCGGAATCCAGGGCGATTAGCCCGGAACTCATGGAACAAGCGATACTTTTGCGGCGGGAAGTACCCAGCCGCAGTGTTGCCCAAACAAATTTTGGAATGGGAGGGCAAGGCATTACCCGGAGAAATCAGACGTTCTACTTTGCAGGAAAAACTTTCCGGGCGGGGTTACAGCAGCCGGCAAATGCGAATGTATGACGAATCAGGCATTGCTGCCCGGCGGTTTCAAAAGCGACAGCGMAAYCAAYTRKKKCARTCRGATTATCCCGATATTTTTATTATCCCGACTTTCATTTGTATGTTGTAAAAAACAATGGGGATTGGATATTCTTAATTTTTATTCAACTAGAAAGTCGGGATAATGTTTTACTTCAGTCCATAAAGTCTTCGAATAATTTGATCATCTCCTTTCCAACAAGGAGGCTGATCGTTGGTCATTAATGGGCTGTGATTGCCCGTTGCTTTCTGTATAGCATCCCGTTTCATTTCTGTATCTGCATATGCATAAATCATAGTAGTTTCCAATTGTGCATGGCCGAGCCATTCTGATAATAATGCCAGGGGCATCCCTGCGCGATAAAGATGAATTGATCTGCTATGACGAAAAAGATGAGGATGAAGATTTTTCGGAACATCTGCGCAGACTTTTCTCGCTGCATTGCCATACTTTTTCATAAAACGTGCCACGTTATCATCTGACATCTGCTGGTGTATGCCATGTCTTACTGTATAGAATAGGTATCGCTCGGAACTATCCTCTGGGTGGAATAGCTTGACATAATTCCGAAAGTGTTCCACCGTTTTAGCCATCACCGGAACAATCCTTTTTTTATTGCCTTTTCCAGTCAAATGTACACACGGTGTTTTGGAATGGGCATGGAAGTCTTTTACTTTTAAGTCCAAGAGTTCTTGATTTCTAGCGCCAGTATCGTACATGAGAATCATAAAAAACAGATTTCTTATTCCAGTCTTTGTGTTTGTATCCGGTTGAGCTAATACAGCCTTTAATGCTTCCTCGGTCATAAAATCAACCGTTTTTGAAACAGTCTGCTTAAAGGGGATTTTTTGAAGCTCATTTTGGAATACCGTGACTGTAAGATCCATTTTCCCAGCATACTTAAAAAATGAACGAATCCCTGCCAACCGCTGGTTCCTTGAGGATACACTGCAATGGCGTTCTTTTTCAAGCCAATCTAGATAGTCAGAAATCATCTGGCTATTGATAGTCTCAAACGTTACGTCGGGTAGTGGAATGCTCTTTTCAAAGGTCATAAAGTCAAACAACTGATTAAAAGTTTCTCGGTATGATTTTATCGTATTAGGGCTACAGCATTTTTGATATGGAAGATATATCGACAGGTAATCACGAATAAGACGAAATAGGGTTTCATCCTTTAGTTTCTTCATTGTGGTACCTCCGGGATCAGTTTAGAAAACCTCTCCCATTCGATGGCAGATGTTTTCATCAGTCGTTCCGGAAGTAAATGAATGTAATAGGCTGTGCTCGAAAATTCTGAATGCCCCATATAGGCACTCAGATAGGGAAGCCAAGTATATAAATCTCTCCTTTCTTCAACCCATTTCATTAAAATCCGGGTTGCGTAATTATGACGGAAACTGTATACTCGCGGCGTTGTTGTCTCCCGGAAATAACGAATGCCCGCATTTTTCCAGCATTTCCAAAACTGTTCCTGTAACCAAGATGCGGAATAGGCAGCTCCGTCTGGATGCGGGAAAAAATAGTCTCTGTTTTTCAGAATAATACGCATTCTTGCGTCATATTTTCTGCATAGTAACAGCATGTCAGATGACATTGCCACTGTTCGTTCTTTATGAAGCTTAGTTTCTCTGATATGGATTCTTCCGGTTTCAAAATCAATGTCAGAACAACGGATCAGTCGCACCTCATTCGGTCGAAGGCCGCAGCAATAGAGTAAACGGAAAATGACAGGCACGACATACTGCCTGTACGGAGAAAGCTTATGTGGTGTCATAACGTCTGCTGCCGCAAAAAAAGCAAATAATTCCTCGTCCGAAAAAAGGTACGGGAAAAACGGTTTGAAGCCTCCGATCCATTCCGAGGGAATCACATAAGCCTCTACCCCTATAGCATTGAGATATTTTCCAAATTCCCGAAGAGCAACCATTCTTCTTTTTAGTCCATTTGCATTCTCATTGGGATGAAGACGTGCCCAATTCATCAGGAGTTCTTTTGTTAGAGATGTTTCTTTCGGGAATGTGCTCAAACAAAAACGGTCAAAATGAACAAGGAATTTGTCATAACTACTTTTGGAATACCCTAATGCTTCTTTGAAGTGAATGAAGTTGGTAATATGCATCGCAAATTGGCCTCTGAAAGAGTCACTCATAGGAAAAGCCCCCTTTTTAAGGGAATTCCCTGAAAATCCAGCGCACACTCTGTAAGTCTTTGATGGTCCATGGAAAGATACTGTTTTGTAGAATCGTGCTCTTTATGGCCAAGTACTTGTGAAATCGTAGTGAGGGGAACGTCAGATTCCAACATCCATGTTCCCATGGAACGCCGCAGGGCATGGAAGCTCTTCCCATCACCAGCATTTCTGATTATGCCGGCTTTTTTTAGATATTTCTGCAGGATGTTGGCCATGGAGCCAACCTCGGACAGCTTTCTATAGGGTGCAAATGTTCTTAAAAAGACATATTCTGAGTCAGATTCCGGCCTTGCATACAGGATATATTCTGCAATAGCATTACCTGTATCAGTTTCCAATGGAAGCACTAAGGGCCGACTTGTTTTTTTCTGGATTATATGAATAGTGTCATTGAACCAATCAAGATCAGAAAGCCGTAAATTTGCGATATCGATTGAGCGCAGGCCTGTATGGGAGGCTAGAAAAAGGATGGCATAATCCCGTTTTCCTTCTTTTGCATTGGTATCTATCTGCTTCAATATGGCTTCAACTTCTTCGTGAGTAAAGCAGGGCAGAACCCTTTTCTTTCTCTGCGCAGGCTTAGTCAGTATAGGATCGAGGTCCCAGTGCACCAGAGAATTTTCTTTTAAAAAGTTTAGAAAAAGACGCATGGCATGAAGAACATTATTCATACTTTCATGATGAGTTTCTGCAGCTACTAAGAGGTAATCCTTTACATCCTTTGGTGATAATGCATGGAAATCGCTATTCCCGTTACGTTCTATGTGGTCTAGAAACTGTAGAATGTAAGATCTGTGATTGGCAATGGTCCCTTTCCTTAAACACAGAGTATCTAAAAACTGTTTCAGGCAAAGGCTGAAGTATTCGTTTATTTTATATATGAAGCGAGTATTGTAGTAACTCCATTGAAGCGTTTCGTGCTGAGAATAATCTTTCAGCATTAGTACAGCTCTGCGCAGTTTCCTGTAATGCCTTTTTGAAAACTCATTGTTTTCAAGACGTTTTTTTCGGAAAGATAAAAAGGAATCGAGAGCGGCTGATTCGTAGCAAGTCGTTCCATGTTGTATACAATAATTCCTAATGGGACTGTAGGCACTATACCTGTAAGCCTTAATTGTCGATTTACTCATTCCAAGTTTCTTTAATTCTTCTAAAGTCTGATCGATGAGTTTGTCTACCTGAATTTGCATCAAGGATTCCTCCAATACATAAAATTCAGACTTTGGTCTGTATTTTAATTATTGGAGTTGCCCCATTAGAAAGCGAGAGTATTTATTTTTATTATCCCGACTTTCTAGTTGAATAAAAATTAAGAATATCCAATCCCCATTGTTTTTTACAACATACAAATGAAAGTCGGGATAATAAAAATATCGGGATAATCCGATTGCCACAGTTGATTGCGCTGTCGCTTTTGAAACCGCCGGGCAGCAATGCCTGATTCGTCATACATTCGCATTTGCCGGCTGCTGTAACCCCGCCCGGAAAGTTTTTCCTGCAAAGTAGAACGTCTGATTTCTCCGGGTAATGCCTTGCCCTCCCATTCCAAAATTTGTTTGGGCAACACTGCGGCTGGGTACTTCCCGCCGCAAAAGTATCGCTTGTTCCATGAGTTCCGGGCTAATCGCCCTGGATTCCGGTTTTCCCTTGCCTTTCGGTTTTAACCCTGTAAATCCCTGTACCCGGTACTCAGCCAAGTAACGTCTTAATGTCCGTTCAGATATTGCGTTCTCTTCACAAATACGCTTTCTTTTTTCCCGTGTTAAAGCTGGGTCCAGACCGGCCTCCAATAAGGGCAGGATAAGTTGGACCCGGTTACCGGCGATTTCCTCGGCCTTCTGTTGATCTTTCATCCCAAAACACTTCCTCTCAAGACTTTTCTTCAAAGTCTAGCCTAAGTGTTTGCGGACAAGAAGGCAGAACGGGTATGTACCCATAAATTTGCATTCACAATAGGACGGACAATTCTCGCCAGCCAACCTGGCTTACTTCCGACATAAAGTCCGATTCTTTGGTGTACAGACTGTGACGGGACGGACGGCTCTTTCACAGGGTCTTGGCCCAGACGGATAACAATACTTCGGAGACAGCCAATAAGGTAAGGCAGTATGCCATGAAACCATTTCTTTAACCGATACAACGTAACATCATCCGCTGCCAAATCTGATGGAGACTCAACTTCAGTTAAAACTTGTTCAATACATACGGATGCATAACGTTTGTAAGGAACTAAACAGTCCGGTAATTCATGGTGGATCTTACGGCAATCTTTACAACGTAGTCTGCGGATGATAAGAATTCTCGTCTCTTCACCGGTTACCTTAGACTTACGCTTGCGAGATCCGATGACTCTGAGATCGCTACTGCAACAAGGGCAAGGAATTAATTCTGTACACCGAACCAAAAACACCCTTTTGGGGATTTTCAATTAACTCGTAATTTGTTATAATGACCATACAATGACCAGGGGATGTCTTTGGTGGTCTGCTTGTAACAGATCACGTACAACAGAGACATCCTTTTTCCTTTTCTGTGATATGGTCATTATATCCGGCAACTTTTGGACAGGCAATACCGTCAGCTTTCGGACCTTTTAGGCTAGCGGAAACAGTCAGGTCTTATCCATTTCATGGGAACGTTATATGAAGTCGGACTTCAGTTTATCGGGTGTACAGTCGATGTGGTCTACGATCCGTCAAACATCAGCGACCTAACGATTGAATACGAGGGACACGCTCCATGGAAAGTACACGAACTTGTGATTGGAGAGCATGTCGGAAAACGTCCGACCATGCCTACGCACCTTCAACCACAAGCCACCGACTCATCAAGACTCCTTGGAGCCGCCGAGCAACAAAACCGTCAGCGTCGTGAGATTCAAGCACCAGCCCTTTCTTTTCGCGCGGTTCATAAGGAGGGTTCGAATGATGTTTGAATCGTTCTATGGATTCAGCTCTACGCCATTTACACGCAATATTCCTACAGGCGAACTCTATAAATCGGTGTTATTGGAAGAGACGTTGGGACGTCTTGAGTATGCCGCTGAACGAAGGTGGTTCGCCGTGGTCACTGGTGACTGTGGAACGGGGAAGACGACAACCATTCGCCGTTATGCCCAAACTTTGA
>NZ_JCAIJG010000107.1:30138-33361 GCF_059735615.1 Desulfosporosinus sp. Tol-M2 | reverse complement strand
CCCCTGTCCCGGCGTCAACGTCTAAAAAGGACCGGTCTTCTCGTTGCAACTGGGATAGCTTTACATGATCTCCCTGAAGGCATGGCTATCGCCGTCAGCCAAGAAGCTGCCCCCGGCCTTGGCCTTCTTATTGCCTTTGCCATCACATTACACAATCTTCCAGAAGGGATGGCGACCACAGCGCCCTTAAGAATGGCTGGAATCCGTTGGTGGAAAATTCTTCTACTGAACATCGGGATCGCCTTTTTCACTCCACTTGGTGCCTTGGCTGGAATCTTCGCCCTTGAAGGTGTTCAGAATTCCCTGGCCTTCTTTCTTGCCCTCGCCGCAGGTGCAATGAGTTTTCTTATCTTCGCGGAGCTCTGGCCCCTCTCTCGTGAACGACATCCTCGTTATGCCCTACTCGGCGGAACTATCGGATTTATCTTTTTTACGTTAATTGGCCTGTGAGTCAGTGTCTTAGCACGGTCGCACACGTTCCATCGCTATTCGCTTGTCGCTGAGGCTAAAACGCATAACCTCTGGGCTTCTCTGAATGTGCGACCAATGCGTTTCTTCAAGCCTCATCGACTTCACTCATTAACGCGATTCCTCTCTCCGTGCTCTCTAAGCTAAGAAACTTCCTCCGGCTTGGGTCGACGGGGCGCGAGATGCAAGAAATGCAAGTCGAGAACTGTCCCGACTTGCACGCTAATCCGCCTTTTCCGAAGCGCGGGAAACAGGCCGTATCTCGCGGACCCTCTTACTTGAGGACGCTTGCTGCATAATCTCCCATCGTCACGTACCCTTTGGCATTCGGATACTTTCCATCTGAGGATAAACCGCTTAAGAATTTCCCGTCTGCGTCAAACAACACAGTCGCAAAGTCCAATGTCATGATATTTTGCGTCGAAGCGTAATTCATCTCCCATTCGCGAGTGTCTTTAATGGCTTGTCGAAACCCCGGATACTCAAGGGGCAAAGCTAAAATTGGAATAATCCGGTTGGCTTTTGCCTTCTCCACCATTGCTTGAATATTTGTTTGAACCTCATCCAGGGGTACCCCCTGAAGCGCATCGCCAATCCCGGCAAAAATAATCACACGGCCCGGTTGCTCGGCCACTACATCCGTATCGAAACGATCGAGCAGATCTTTCGCCGTCTGATATCCTTTTCCTTTATTGATCACCGGAACCTGCAGAATATCCGCCGTGCGCTTAGGCCAGGAATGTGCCGCGTCAAGCGGATATCCTAAAGTAAACGAGTCACCCAAAGCGACAATCTTTGAATTGCTCAAGGTTTGAGCGGATTTCGATTCTAATCCCTGGATAGTTGTCCCTCCCACTGGTTCTTTGCCACCCTGTCCCCATAATCCAAAAAAACCAGCGATCAGCACGATAAAAGCAAGCCCTGCAGCGGCTTGAATCAAGCGTATTTCCAATCGAAATGTACGCATAAACATTCCCCCTTTCTATACAGAAGGGATTCTACGCAATTCTCAACTTTCCTTCTCCTTCTCAACTGTAATCTTATTTTCATCTCTCCGAAGGAACCCATCGTACACCAGTACGCCTTTCAACGCATATTTTGTATAAGGAAAAAAGGAGGTGCCCCTATGAGTTACATTGACAAGGCCCGCGAATTGGGTGAAGCCCTGTCTCAAACCCCCGAAATTCAAGGTTTAAAAGCTGCAGAAGCTTCCATTATGACTGATCCTCTAAGCCGAGAAGCCTTTATCCAGTACCAAGAAAAAGAGCGCGGGTTGGTAACCACTCAAATGATCAGTAAAGTTGTTCCTGAAAAAGAATCTCTAGCGCTACTTGATCTTAAGATCCGTCTTATAAATAAACATCCCCTGATCAAAGCATACTTTATTCAACAGCAAAAATTTGAAAAACTTATGGCCATGGTCAACCTAACCCTAACTACCGCAATGAATGGCATGCCCTCGGCCAATGATCTCCCCATACCGGAAGAGTTAAAAGGCATGGCCCAGCAAATTCTTGACAGAATCGGCGGCGGAGACTCTATGGAGAAGATGCAAATTTCGCCGGAAATGTTAAAAGGCCTTAAACTCCCGCTTGGATTTACTCAAAAACAATAAAGAGGAAGTGTTATTGAAAAGTGCAAGTCGGCGGTTATCAGGGACCTAAATTCGTTAACGATATTACACATCCCGTGACGTTCATCGCGCTCCTGATCGTGGTCATCTTAGGGGTATGGGTAACGATTCACACTTGGTTTTGATAAGATCTTTGAGAAAGGAGAAACGTTGTGATCAACCAATATTACTGTTCACCCCAGTTGCCGGCGACTCCTTTCTCTTTTTCTATCTTAGTGACCAGCCCTATCCGGCGCGACTTGCAGTTTAGCCCTGTCAGTGCGATGATCTTACCTTTGGCATCCATCAAACTCCACTTTGCCTCAATGATTATAGTTGGCTTGGATATGCTCATGTCGTTTCTTTTTAAACGAGATTTGGTTCATCCTCCAAACCTATCCCGCACGATTTCAATTCATTATCCCGAGACCCTGACCTTGGGACAACTAAACCAGCTTGTGCATGCAACCATCAAAGGGCAAGTCCCTATGCCTTCAACCGTTCCATCCGTTTCACCTGTTCCAGGGCAAGGCTCTGGCCCCGTCGGTGGGGACGAACCACTTTTCCCCGATAATTTAAGTGTCTCCCTATTTGTTTCAACTTCGTTCGCTTCTTTTGACGGAAGCCCGGATACTTCGTTTACCGTCCCATTATTTGAAGTTCCGGGAGCACCCGGCAACCTACTTATCGCCCTTGGTTTAATCATTGCCCAATTCCTTATTGAACGAGCCGGAATAGGAACTCCAAATGGTACAGGAAATGGAGGAAACACCCATGCCTTTGCTAACTCGATCCAGTAATCCCATCTTTCCTGCAGTTTTTCCGCAGAGCTCCCCATCCCCACCGCGTGGATGTTCGGAGCCCAAGGCAGCAGATACTTGGGATTATGGATTTAAAAGCCTCGTTCCTCTTCTACGGTCCCCGCCCTTGGGGGCGGGTATTTTGGCGATGACCTTGTTCTTCTTTATTGCCTTTTTCTCTAATGTACTTTTAGCACAAATAAACCTGGCGACACTTGGCATCACTGTGACCCTTGGGACGCTTGGTATACTTGCGCTGATTTTACTCATCCTGTTTCTTTTCTAAATGCGACGACCGTGGATGGTCAAGTGTCCCTGTTGCCATGACTCAAACAGGACGTTT
>NZ_JCAIJG010000107.1:0-30068 GCF_059735615.1 Desulfosporosinus sp. Tol-M2 | reverse complement strand
CACTGTCTTCGCACGTATTAGCCGTCTTGCAGAATGGCAAGGCACCGCGATAGCGAGAAGGGACCGTCCAGAAAGGGGGTAAGTAATTCTTCGAAATGAATTACTTACCCCCTTAAATGGTGTAATACCCTCTGAAAAGGTACTATCTATACTTATTTTTTGGGTTCCGGGTCTACGTCCATTTGGTTCAGAGATTGAAGAAGTTCCGGACTTATTGGAGCAGCTTCCGGATTTATCGCCGGTTTCTTTCGGCCATTGATCAATCCAGATATCTTTCCCCAGACAGTCGTTGCGGTATTCTTCATCGGAGTCAGAAATGTCATCATTCCCATCGGCTCTTTGACTTTTAAAATAATCGGCCCATTCGGCGCTTGCCCGAGCTGTGCCGGATTTTCCACTGAGACTACAACACGACTGTAATGATGGAGTGGAACTTGGCTGTGGAAATGAGCCCGATAAACTCCATTCCCAACTGACCTTAATACCCCTGCTAAAAATCCCGTCTTCCCCTTGTCATCCACCAAATACGACGCATACATCCCCGTTTGTCCTTGTCCCAGGAACGTTTGTGGCGCTGGAAGATTGGCAATCAAAAGAAAACTATTGTCAGGTGAGATTGTAGCCACTCCATTGCCAATAATCCCTTGTTGTGCGGCTTGTAAAATAAGTTGACGCGCTTGCCCTTGATTATAACCTAGGCCTTGATTATATCCCACGCCTTGATTATATCCCCCCTGATTATACCTTTGCCCCTGAGTGTACATTAAGCCTTGGTTGTATCCACTCTGTTGCTGGGGAAAGCCTGTGCCTAGCGCAGGTGGAGGGGTCTGGTATGGGATCCCTTGAGAAGGCGGTTGCTTTGCCCCTATAAACCCCCCTCGTAAGTTTTGGATTTGTCCATCTTTTTGGAAAAACCCACTCGCTTTAAGTCCTGAGCCCAGCGTATTGCGAATAGCACCCGGAGAATATCCCTGACCTAATTGAGGATCATTTGGCTCATTCCCACCGAACTTCACCATGCTCCCCTCCTTTATTTTATTTATTTCAATGTAACTTTATAACATGATATGATAGTGTAAATAGAAGGGTTCTGCATACTCTTATGGGCAAACTAATAAATTAAGGAGGCAACCATGCCCGAAAAAACCCCTCCAACGCTAACTAATAACATATCCCGTCGCAGCTTTTTTCGTGGTATTGGCGGTTTTGTCGCAAAGCATTGGCTGCTTTCTACACTGCCCCTTGGAGGTGTTGGAATTCTCGGCTATGCAAGACATGGTACCCTATCCCTAAAAAGTGAACAATGGGATTTATTTTACCCTAATCTACCGGCTTCTTTAGAGGGAAAGACGATCTGCCAACTCAGTGATTTGCATCTGGAAACCCTATGGATCTTGCCAGAACACATCGAACAGATTGTGAAGGCTAAAAAACCGGATCTCCTCGTAATCACCGGAGATATCATTTCCACCCAAACGGATCTCGATAAATTAGATAGCTATTTGGGTGGGCTTACAGCCACCTACGGAAAATTCGTTGTCATGGGTAACAACGATTACAGCCGGCTTTCCCACACTCTTTTTAAACGATATCTTCAACAGTTTCAAAACTTAGGGTGGACACCCTTATTAAACAATGCCTCTTTTTTGTCAAGCCTTAATCTTTGGGTCATCGGGATTGACGACCCGGCTACTCGGCATGACGATGTAGATCAGGCCTATCAAAATATTTTTTCTTCTCCCACGCCTCCTATTCCACCCTTTCGCCTGGTCCTAGCCCATTCTACAGATTGTCTCGACGATGTGGCAAAAAACGGGGCCGAGCTTTTTCTAACTGGACATACCCATGGGGGGCAAATCCGCATTCCAGGACTTCAACCCTACATCACCAATACCTATCTGGGCGATCTGGGAATATATGAAGGGTATCACGTTATTAACGGTATTCCGCTTTACATCAACCGCGGTATTGGTGAAAGTATTCTTCCTTTACGCATTAATGTCCCCCCAGAAATCGCTTTTTTTACCTTACACCAGGGAGACGCTCCCCCTAAACACCAAGAACGCTAAACGATAAGAACTTATATTACACCAAGAAAAATCCCGCAACAAAGTGAAGTTGCGGGATTTTTGAGCAAAGGATCCCTTCTCGCCATCTCAGTGCCTTACCAGAGGCAAGAGCTTGAACGGTTAGTTTGCTCTGCGTCGTATGACTGAGCGCTGTGCAGCACTAGTCCCTTAGATACTAAAAGTATGGTTCCCGATACGTTTGACGACGGATCGGCTCTTGATCCAACGGTCTGTGGCGAGACGTTCATTGAAATAAAATAATGCTCCGTCCGTCGGATCCTGGCCTGATAGTGCAGCCTCGGCCGCCTTGTAAGACTGATCATTGGGATCTAGCTGAATCTGTTTGTCATCAACCGCTGTAAAAGCACCTGATTGGTAAACAACTGCCCGTATTGTTTTAGGAAAACGGGGATCTTTTAAACGATTAAGCACAACCGCCCCAACAGCAACTTGTCCCTCAAAGTTTTCGCCCCGCGCTTCACCATGGATAACACGAGTTAATAGCTCCACATCCTCTTTGGAGACCGAATATCCCAAACTGCGAGATAGCACCTGGCTTTCCGGCCCTACCGAGGCCGTTTTTTGCACTGTTGGCTTGTTGACGGCGGCTATATCATCAGGAAGCGTATTTATTAAGGGAGGATCTGCTGTTTCTTGGTTTACGAAGATTTCGTAGGTTTGAATTGTTGACTTCTGCTGAACAAAGTATCCGCGTAAAGCATTTACCCACCACGGCAGATTGACCGTGTTATGCGACACGATAATATTTTTGCTTTTTTCAGGTTTATCCTTCACCACTCTGTTCGGAACGCATAAGGATTCCCCTTCTCTGATGATGTCAAGGTTTTTCACATTGTTAAGCTTTACAATTTCATCCACGGTAGTGTGATGGCTTTGGGCAAGACCCCAAAGGGTTTCCCCGCGCTGTACCACAATTATATCGGTCCCATTCATTGGATTCCCGGCTGCATTATCGCTTCCTTGTCCCAGAGCAGGAAAGTAACCGGCTTGCCAYAGAAACAAGCACATCATCCCACACAGGATTGCCGAGGATTTCCGACATCGTCGGTGCGGTAATAAAATATTAATCACCTCTTAAGTTTAGACTACTACTAGTCTTTCCCAATTGAGGTGATTTTTATAACAACACGGTATTAAAGTGTTTAATCCCTCTATTTATTCACTGATTCATAGGTCATATCCAAACAAAGGTGGACATATATTTTTGTATTGCCATCCACATTAAGTGAGGTGAGGTTGATTCTAATGAAGACTTTAGTTAAAAAGTTCTTATTATCCGTTTCTCCCCCGAAAAGACCGCAGCCCAATGAGACGGAATGCTTAATCGCGGAAATTGAAGAAGCGAGAGGCAAGATACTATATGCCTGGAACCGCTTTGATTACGCAGCACCAGAGTATGTAGAACTTGCAGTGCTTGAATTGCTCTTATCCGAAACTCATTATAGCCTCCTCAATAAACGTTACCGGATAATGCTAGGCATTAACACACCTCTTTTATCTTTAGATGGGCACTTTCAAAATCATGCATTCTTCGGGACTATCTCGGACCCTTCAGCATCACATTCACAATCGCCTGATGATCAAAGCGAACCTCGACTTTAAACTGAGTGCGTAATATTCTGTGCAGCAATGCTCTTTGCTCTTTTTAGCTTCCTTGCATCCCTGACGTCTTCGAATATCGTATAAATTACCGGTACCAGTAACAGAGTTGAGATCGTGGAAAATGTGAGTCCAAAAATTACTACTATACCCATCGGAGCCATTGTTTCTGAGCCTTCACCGATCCCTAATGCCATTGGCAGAAGTCCCAGAATAGTTGCCAGTGCGGTCATCAGAATGGGGCGCAAGCGAATCGGCCCGGCATTCTCAATGGCCTCTTCCCGCTCCTCTCCCCGTTCTCTTCGTTTGTTAATATAGTCCACTAGAACAATAGTATTACTAACAGCAATCCCTATTAAAAGAATTAATCCGATAAACGCGGGCACGCTTATCGTTGTCCGGGTAATGAATAGGCCCAGCATACCACCAGAAAATCCCATGGGTAACGATAAAATGATCGTAAAAGGGTGTAACAAAGATTCGAACTGAGATGCCAAAATCATATATACCAGAAGAATCGCCAGTATTAAGGCGAGACCCAAGTCCGCAAATGATTCCATGAGTTCTTTATTTTCACCTAAAACTTCATAAGTATACCCCTCAGGAATCTGATAGTTTTTTAACTTAGTTTCAATATCCGCCGTGATACTCCGTAAATCCCGGTTTATGATCTGACTTGTGACGTGGACTACTCGGGTCTGCCCGGTGCGCTCAATCTTTACCGGCCCTCGTCCCATCTCGATTTCGGCCACTTGACTTAGGGGAATGGTAATCCCCGAAAGTGTGGAAACCGGAGTCTGCCTTAAATTCTCAAGACTCGTTTTAAACGTCTCATCCCCGCTCAGTACGACATCAATTTCTGTTCCTTCGTAGCGGTAGGTTGTGGCAGTTGTTCCGGAAATTGTACCCTTGACGGCCTGAGAAATCTGTGCAGCTGATAAACCAAATTGAGATGCATTCTGACGGTTGATTTTAACTACGACCTCCGGGACCCCTTCCGTAATGCTCGTTTTGACTTCTCGCGTTCCTTCAACTGACGCAACGGTCTTCTGGATATCCATTCCTATCTTCTTGAGTTCATCGAGCTCCTCACCTTTGATAGCAATGTCAATCGGAGTTGTGGAACTACCCATTTGCATATTATCTGTAACAGTTACTTTAATCTCAGCCCCAGGAATATCTTTGGTCAACGAACGGATCTGATCGCCCACCTGCCCAACACTCCGCTGTCGAACATCCAAATCAACGAGTTGGACACTGACTGAGCTGGTATTGGCGGTATCCCCTCCGAGTGAAAATCCTCCGTTGGTCCCAATCTGGGTAAAAACCGTTTCGATTTCAGGGATCTCCTCCAGTTTTTTCTGAATTTGATTCACCGTGGCTTCGGTATCCTGAAGTTTTGCCCCATCCGGCAATGTAGTGTTAATCGTTAATTGACCGACATCTGACGCCGGCATGAATTCCGCCCCCAAACTGAAAGCGGATGCCCCAGAGAGAATTAAAACTGCCGTCGCAATCAACACCACTTTCTTGCGATGATGTAACCCATAATGTAAAAATTTCCTATAGACGGCTTGCACATACCCAAAGGTCCTATCAAACCAGCGACTAAAACGGTCAAAAACTCCTTTTAATCCTGTACGCCCCTCTGGAATAACCTCTGTTTTCATTAGCTTGGCCGAAAGTGTGGGAACCAAGGTTAGCGAAACAAGAAGCGAGGCCATAAGGGATACGGCGAAGGTCAAGGCCAATTCTCTAAAAATTGTAGCTACGATTCCTTGAACAAAGACGATCGGGAGAAAAACTGCGACCGTAGTCAACGTGGAGGCGAAAACTGCCATCCCGACCTCGGACACGCCTTTAATAGCAGCCTCAGATTTTGAGTATCCTTCCTGGCGATGTCGATGAATGTTTTCCAAGGCTACTATATTATCATCCACCAAACGTCCCATCGCCAAAGTCAGTCCTCCAAGGGTCATCATATTAATCGTGATCCCTGCAAAATAAAGGACTGCAAAGGTCGCCATCATGGCAATCGGAATAGCTGTCGCCGTGATAAAGGTAGTTCGAAGATTATGGAAGAAGAGAAAAACCACAATAATGGCTAAGATCCCTCCCAAAATAGCTTCATTTTTAACAGTTTTAATGGATTGATTAATTGAATCAGACTGGTCCATTACTGTCTTGATTTTTAAATCAGGGTATCCTTTAACAAATTCTTCGACTGCAGCTTTGACTCCATCTGCTACTTTAACCGTATTCGTCCCTGATTGTTTTTGAACTGCAATGCTTACACTTTTTTCGCCATCCGCTTTGGTAATCGCGGTAATGTCCTTATGCCCTATGCCTACCTCCGCGATATCCTTTAATCTGATCTGCCCTCCACCAGGCAGAGGAATCATAAGTTCTTCAATCTCATCAATTGATTCAAACTCACCGGTTGTCCTGATTGTGAGTTCCTGAGTTCCCTTTTGAACCTGACCCCCTGGTGCATTAAGATTTTCAGCGCCAATAAGAGCAGTTAAGGTATTTAAAGTTAGGCCATAGCCATTCATTTTTTCCAGATGAGTTTTGATCTCAACTTGTTCTTCATACCCTCCAATAACAGTAACAGATGCAGCTCCTGCCACACGCTCAAGCTGAGGTTTAAGCTTATCCTCCGCTACAGACTGTAACTTTGCAAGGTCCGCGTCTTGTCCGCTCAATGTCAAAATAACAACCGGCATTGCCCCTAAGTCAAGCTTCATAACCATCGGCGTTCCAGCGCCTGTTGGCAAACGACTCTTCATCTGATCAACTTTCTCGCGCATTTGAAGGGCCGCAAAGTCCATGTCCGTCCCTGATTTAAACTCCGCTATGACTATTGAGCTCCCCTCGGATGTTGTGGAAGTAACCGTATCAATATTTTCTACCGTGGACACGGCTCCTTCCAGAGGATTAGTAATGAGCTTCTCGATTTCCTGAGGACCCACCCCAGAATACTGAGTAACCACGATCGCATAAGGAACTTCAAAGTTCGGCAGAAGATCGATCGGCAGACGGGTTAGAGAAATCCCCCCCCAAAGAATGATTACGAGCATCGCCATGATGGCGGTGACTGGGCGCTTAACCGAAACTTCCGCTAGCTTCAAGACTCCTCCCCTCCTATAATCTTCACTTTGCAGCCTTCATCCACTAACGTTTGTCCTTTGATGATAACCCGATTACCTTGCTCCAAACCTTGAAGAATTTCGATTTCCGCCCCCGTATCAAGACCCGTAATGACCTCTTTAGCAACAGCTTTATTGTCTTGAACAACATAAACGATAGTTTTCTCGTTTTTCAGGACGATGGCCTCACTTTTTATGGCCATCACGTCCGGCTTCTCTTCGGTCGTGAGTTCAACTTTGACAAACATACCTGGCTTAATCAAACCTTCGGGATTCTCCAACACAATTTTCACAGGATACAACTGGGTTTTTGAATCTGCAGAAGGACTGATATACTCAATCTTTCCTTCAACGCTCCCCGCTGACACCGAAGGAACAGTGACCTTCACAGGGTTCCCCGTCGTAAGGCGATTTACTAGATTCTCTGCAACACCGAGAGAAATATACAGATTATTTGTATTTGTCAAACTCATAGCAGCCTGTACTGTACTAACCATATTTCCAATTGAAACATTTACTTGGGAGACAATCCCGTCAACCGGTACAGTAACTACAGCATTATCCAAAGCCTCCTGGGCTTGAGTAAATTGGACTTCCGCTAGCTTTAGAGTGCTATCCGAAGCCTGAACTGTTAGCTGCTCGATCTGACCGGCAAATGTCGATTCTAATTCCTTGACTGCAAGTTCGGTTTGATCCAGTTGATTCTTTGAAATAGCGCCAACTGCAAAAAGAGCCTTTGAATTGGCCAAGTTCTGTTTAGCCTCAGCGATCTTATCTGCGGCCAATACTTTTGTACGATCCAGAGAAGCCTTGGCCGCTGCCCAAAGTTCTCTGCTGTTTTGATATCTAGCATTGGCTAACTGAAATGTATCCTTCATATCCGAGGATTCGAGAGTGAAAAGAACAGTATCTTTCTTAACAAGGTCCCCTACCTTCACATTGACAGACTCAACCTTCCCGGGGATTTTTGGAATAACGGAGACATCGGTATTCGAAGATACTGTCCCGCTCAAAGTTGCCGTATTGATAAGCATCTTCTTCCCAGCCTCTTGAACTTCGACCGGAATATATTTTTCTTCTTCTACAATAGCCGGCTGGCTTGCACTACACCCTGTTAAGCCAAACGCCATTGGGACGACGAGTAGGATAAGGATCTTACTAATTATCCCAGTTATCTTTTTCAATGCGCTCTTCCCCCAATAATAAATATTTTAAGTATTGATTTGTCTGCTGCTTGAGCCATTAGGCAAACGGGAACCCACCGTTCGGTCACTTAAATTTATATCTGATATTCCAGTGTAAATCAATCCTTTAAGCTTTGCTTTCAAAAAATATTATTGCGGCTAAACTTCGACGTTCTATTGACAATATGATATAATATTACCAGGACGTTAATAAAGAAAGGATTGATCTTATGCAAAGAATGCACAAAGCTCATCAGAATACTAACCTCTGCACCGTCGCCTTGGCTGCCCTCGTTGGAGGTCTTGCCGGGGCCGTAGTTGGCCTAATGATTGCACCAAAGAGCGGGAAAGAATTACGTCATGGAATATCTAAAAAAGCTGACGATGTCTTGGAACACGTCGAAGACGTCACGTCACATCATGCCGGAGCGTTGAAACAACAGGGCACAGATCTAGTGGAGAAAGGAAAACAATTAGCCGAAGATCTCCAAACCTTTATCCAAAAATCCCTGAAGATGAAGAAATCCGGCTATATTAATATTGCCGAAGGTACACAAACCGAAGAATCGTTCCAAAATAAACCTGAAATTGAGCCGTCGGCTATGGACGGCCAAGTATCCCTGTAGGCACGGATGGCGGGAAGGGATCTCAAGTATTTTTCAAACGGAAATCCCGCTTCAAAGAATAATTAGAAAAGGAAGCTCCATACCACACTTTAGCGGTCCGGAGCTTCCTTTTTCCGGCTACAAATGTCATCCCATAACTCGATCGCTTGTTTCGCCGCCAACAAAAAGGCTGTAACAAAGCGCAAAGGATTCCTCCTCAGCTCCTCAAGGCTAACAGCTGCCTCATTTACTGTACCGCCCACCTGCTCTGTGGTTTGTCTGATAAGGGTGGTCACAACTTGCACATCGTCAAGCATACTCGGCAGATGAGTATTAATATCCCGGATCGTTTGCTTTGCCTCCTCAGTCAGTTTCCTGGCCGAGCGCACCCAAAGCATCAATTCAAGGCCTAACACCCCAAAAACGATGGCGGCCACAAGTGCACACACTTCATAGATCATAGGTTATCCTCCATTTCAGTGTCTATCGTCTTTCCAGCAATCACTAAGGGCCATTCATAATCATGTAGACGTTTTCTTATCTTCCTCCAAAGTCCAGACCATACTTGGATTATAGATTCGACACGTTACTGATTTATCCTTCGACACTTTCCGAAAATTTCTTTCAAATATAAAAAATGCTGAGAAAGGAGAGCATTTTTATATGATGCTTAAAGAATACAATATGCTTTTTCTTCAAGTAATTGTAGGAAAAAAGCGCAATAAGGAAGCATACTTTAATGACTGGCAGTTCTTACAATCCCTACGAAAATGCCCAATCTCAATTCGATCGGGTGGCGGAAATTATTGGCTTGATGAGCCAACCCGTTAAGATGCGTGGTTGGGTATAGAAATATAGCTGTTGGGAGCATCCGGCTGTGGAAGTCGACTGCTCCCGTCGCAGTATTTTCACAGGTTTTCAATTTGCCAGTCTATAGGAGGTCTCCCAAGGGAATGCAAAAAATTGTTGGATTTAGAAAAAGGTTTACTCCCAAAGAATCCCCTAAATGCCGAGAGTGGGCTGGGATGTGGGGATTTTAAGATATAGTGATTCGAATTAGTGATCAGGTTCGATTTGGAATAAGCGTTGCTTCCCCAGAGGATAAACACAATGGGAGCCTGCCGCTCGTTAAGTAGAGTAATCACCTTATCCGTGAATGTTTCCCATCCAATGTGCCTATGGGAGTTTGCCTGACCGGCAACCACAGTTAGCGCAGTATTTAATAATAGCACTCCTTGATCCGCCCATTTTTTCAAATATCCATTATTCGGAAGATAGCAGTCTAAATCACTCTGCAGTTCCTTGAAAATATTGACTAAGGACGGGGGGGGAGCTATTCCTGGCTGAACAGAAAAACTAAGGCCATGTGCCTGATTTGGTCCATGATAAGGGTCTTGACCTATAATAACAACTTTAATATCTTGATAAGCAGTATAATGAAGGGCATTAAATATATTATACATATTCGGATAAATTGTTTTTGTTCTATATTCAGTTATCAAAAACTGTCTTAATTTTTGATAATAATCTTTCTGAAACTCATCCTTTAATAAGTTCTGCCAATCATTTTTAAAAGTTATCATAAATTATCACCTATACTGTTTTCTTGTCAGCCTGATTAGAAAAAAGCACCTGGAGATTCCAGGTGCTTCACTTATCACCACTCCATGCTACTCTGTTTTTTCACCAAGCAGCTGCATTAACGTTTCTTGTTCTTCTCGTAATTTGGCGAGCTCATCTGCTAAATTTAAGGCGGTTAAAACAGCAATCTGGTGAATACTCAAGCGAGGTAACCGTTGAGCGATTAGGCGCATCTTCTTATCAACTTCATACGCCAGCCCTTGGATATACGGTGCTGTCCCATCACCGCGGATCACATGCTTCTCTCCAAAAATCTCAACTGTGATTTTGACTTGTTCATGTGACACAATTTTCCCCCGCTCTCTTAATACCGTTCTGCTTTAATCTACCGTTCTGTTTAATCTTTCCTTCTATTTTCGCCATTCCGCGGCAAATTCCTGCTGAATTCCCTCTAAAATGCGGGAATTCAGGATATTAATTTCCTCGTCAGTTAACGTCCTTTCTAAAGACTGGTAACGAAGCATGAACGCTAGACTTTTACGATCGTCTGGTATGGGTTTTCCCGTATAGACATCAAATATTTCTACTTGCTGCAACAATTCCCCACCCAGCTTTCTTATCTTAGACATAACTGCGTCTGCTTGAGTTTCCTGGGCCACAACTATAGCCAGATCCCTTTGGATCGCTGGGAAACGCGGGATAGAGTAAGCTCGAACGGTTTGACGCATCCGAACAAACAATGGGGTAAACTCTAATTCGAATAAGACCACCCGTTCCAGCCCCCACTCTTTTTCCAGAGAGGGATGCATTTCACCCAAAAATCCAATGCGTTGGTTCTCAATATAAACGTCTGCCGATCGCCCCGGATGGAGTAAGGATTGATTCCTGGCAATACGGTATTCCAATTCAAGCCCAAATTCCCGAGCCAAACCTTCTAAAATCCCCTTGAGATAATAGAAATCATACATAACCGGCTGGTTAAGCCAATGCCTTCCGCTCTTTCCCACAGCGAGTCCGGCCACGCGCAGCTCTTCTCGAGGAAGATTCTGTAAAGGCTGCTCATGCCCCCAATAAGTATTCCCTATCTCGAAAATGCTCACCTCCGTGTTTCGGCGGGCAACATTTCGAGCAGCTATATCCAGGAGTCCCGGTACAAGAGAAGTACGCATCACACTGAGTTCTTCCCGTAACGGATTAAGCAAGGGAATTGCATGCTTGGCGCTGCCCCACTGCGCATCTTCCTCCGGGCGAGTGAACGAATAGGTAATTACCTCATCCATGCCGAATTGAGCTAAAGCCTTACGCAGTCGACGACGAAACTCCTGTTCCGAAGTACGACTGCCTTGGGTCTGATCTCCTTGAGGAAGAGTCGTCGGAATTCGGTCATACCCGATCAAACGGGCAACTTCTTCCATCAGATCCTCTTCGATTTGAATGTCCGAGCGGTAGGTTGGAATCTCAACGTTGAATAAACCATCCTGTTCCTGAAATTCAAAATTCAAGTCCTCCAGAACTTGGCGGACTTCCGCTGTCTTAAGGTCAATACCAAGGACGGTTGCCGTATGTTGGACAGAGAGACTAACTCGGCGGCAAGGAGGGAGGTTCTTCACTTCATCCACCAGCGCTACAGGGTGACCCACTCCCAGTTCCAGGATCAGATCACAAACCCGTCCTAGTGTAGCCACGCACCCATAGGCATTAATTCCCTTTTCAAAACGGTTTGAAGCTTCAGACCTGAGCCCTAAACGACGGCTTGTTCGGCGGACACTTACCCCGGAAAAATGAGCGGATTCAATCAATAACCGCTTCGTATCCTGCGTCACTTCACTGTTTAACCCACCCATTACGCCAGCGATTGCCAAAGGTTGGCGGTCGTCAGCAATAATCAGGGTATCCGCTTGAAGAAAACGTTCAACACCGTCTAAGGATACAATTATTTCGTTGGGATAGGCAGTGCGGACGTGAATGTCCCCACTTATTTTATCTCGATCAAAGGCATGTAAGGGTTGTCCCATTTCCAACATACAGTAGTTCGTAATATCCACAATATTATTAATGGGGCGGACTCCAGCTGCCTTAAGTCTACGCTGCATCCACTCCGGAGAAGGAACAATATGAACATCCTCAACCACTAAGCCTGCATAACGCCAACATAACTCAGCTTCCTCGATGATAACGCGCAGATCCGGGGTAGTTGGCAGGGAAAGCTCTTGATTTTGTTCCGCCCATTTCGTTAAATGGGACTTTTTCCGAGTGAGAGACGCGACTTCACGGGCAACATTCACCATAGCCAAGCAATCCGGCCGGTTTGGATAGAGTTCCAAGTCTAAAACACTGTCTTCGCGCCCTAAATATTTGCCTAAATTCTCTCCGATTGGGGCGTCAGACTCTAAAATAAGAATCCCATCCGCGCTGCGTTCCAAGCCTACCGTCGCATCAAGAAGAAGCTCTTCACGTGAACACAGCATACCTTGAGAGACTACCCCTCTGAGTTTGGACTTGCGGATTGAAAGTTCATTGGGAAGGGTCGAGCCTACCAAGGCTACCGGGATCCGGTCTCCAATCTGTAAGTTTTGGGCGCCGGTGACAATCGTTATCTCCTCTTGACCCACATTCACTGCACAAACCAATAGCCGGTCTGCATCCGGATGTTTTGTTAAACTGATGATTTCACCAACCACTACTTTTTCGAATCCTTTATTCAGGTCCGCGACATCTTCGACTTCAATCCCACCACGGGTTAACGTTTCCGCTAACTCTTCAGCGCTCTGATCGACATCAACGAGTTGGCGCAACCATTCTAAACTGACTTTCATGACCTTCCCCCCTTAAAACTGTTGCAAAAAGCGCAAATCATTATCAAACAAGAGTCTCATATCTTCAATTCCAAATTTCAGCATGGCGATTCGCTCAACTCCGATACCGAAGGCAAATCCCGTGACCTCTTTCGGATTATAGCCGCCCATTTCCAAGACTCCAGGATGAACCACTCCCGACCCTAATATTTCGATCCAGCCGGTCCCTTTACAGAGACGGCATCCCACTCCCTCACAGAGCATACAGGAAACATCCACTTCGGCACTTGGCTCAGTAAATGGGAAAAAGCTCGGCCTTAAACGAATTTCTCTGGATTCGCCAAACATTTGGCGAGAGAAATTCAAAAGAATCCCCTTGAGATCTGACATCCGGATCCCACGATCCACAACAAGCCCCTCGACCTGATGGAACATCGGGGAATGTGTCGCATCGTCATCATTACGATAGACTTTCCCTGGAGCAATGATTTTCACCGGGAGCTCCGGGTAGAGCTTCTCCATCGTGCGAATCTGAACGGGAGAGGTCTGCGTTCGAAGCAGAATTTCCTCGGTAATATAAAAGGAGTCTTGCATTTCGCGAGCGGGATGATCCTTTGGTATATTTAGGGCTTCAAAGTTATAATAATCCGTTTCAATTTCCGGCCCTTCGGCAATTTGGAATCCCATTCCCAAAAAGATATCTTCAATCTCTTCGACAATCTGTGTAAGGGGGTGAAGATGACCACGCGGAACACGAACTCCTGGTAACGTGATATCAATGCGTTCAGTTGCCAACCGTTTCTGCAGAGACAGCCGATCTAACTCCGCACTACGTTCCTCCCACGCTTGTTCCAGACGACTGCGCATCTCATTGACAACTTGACCCATTATCGGCCGCTCTTCCGGACTTAAGCTACCCATTTGACGTAACAATGCGGTTAACGTTCCTTTTTTTCCGAGAACTTTCACTTTAAGTTCCTGGAGTGCTTCCAGCCCGTCAAGCTCCTTCAACTCTCGTAATGCCTCTTCTCCAATACGAAGTATTTCACTCTTCAAGTAAACCACCCTTTCATAATCCTGGTATAGGAGTACCCTTTAAGGGCAATTCCTAAACTACCTCTACGATCATTCCTTAGATTACCCTACCGTAGTGAACTCGCTTACGCTAAAGCTGAACATCGTAACTTCAGATGGGGACTCTACCCCACCTGAAGTTACGAAGAACCCACCCCCACTTATAGAAGTGGGGGTCTTGAAAACTTGATAAATATACAAGACTCTCGTCCCCTGAAAAGGGACGAGAGTCTGCTCTCGCGGTACCACCCTGGTTTGGCAATTTCAGCCACACTTAATCTCCTTTTAACGGTGGAAACCGGGCCTACCCCACAGTTCAGCAGGCCACTCCCAGGCGAAATTTAACCTCTTCTTGGTAAGAGGTGGGCACCTTCTTGGCTGGCTCACAGTCCTTGGCCATACCTCCCTGAAAAGAAAACTCTCCTTTTAACCTGATCATCGCATTATCTGAGTAATTGGCATCCTCACTAGTTCAGAGAAAATTATAGCATAGCTCTTCTATGTTTTACAAGACTCCCTTTGGCGAACAACTTCATAAAGCAATATGCCCGTGGCTATCGCCACATTAAGTGACTCAACGTCTTGAGACATAGGAATCGTAACACACTGGACATCTGCACTCCGAAAGGATGGAGATGGTCCATTTCCCTCGTTTCCAACAACAAGGGCAAGCGGACCATCCGCTAGTTTGATATGATAAACCGAACTGCCCTGGATATCTCCCATGATAACACTCAAACCCCGGTCCCGACAAAAGTCCAAAATATCCTTCGGCTGCCGGTCAGACAGCAGTACTAGGGAAAAAATAGCTCCCATTGTACTTCGCAAAACTTTCGGATTATATAAATCGACGGTTCCCGGTGTCAAACAAACATATCGTACTCCTGATGCCAACGCTGTGCGTAAAATGGTGCCTAAATTCCCTGGATCTTGGATACCATCCACAATAAGCAAGACTGAATTCCGATCAATTTGTAGATCTGCCCAAGTATAGGCCGTTTGACGTACAACGGCTAAAATTCCTTGCGGTTCTTCCGTTGCACTCATTTTACGAAGAACACGCATAGCCACTTCCTCGACAGGAATACTTCGTTCACACAACCTTTGATGAAGAAACTGCCACTCTGGAGTCTCTCGTTCCTGGCAAACAAAAACCTTTTGAATAGGAGCATTTCGGCGTACTGCCTCTTCGACGAATCGCCAGCCTTCAACCACAAACAATTGGGCTTCCTCGCGGGCTTTAGACCGCTGCAAAGAGACCACATATCTTACCTGCTCATTCTGCAAGGACTCAATCATCTATACAACCTCCAGGGGCTAGTAAGGATAACTAGACTATACTAGTATGCCAAAAAGGAGATGCATTAGCACCCCCCTCTTTTTACGCGTTGATTTGTACTTTGGCAACATTAACGATTTCTGTAAACGCTGCCGCATCGCTGATCGCCAGTTCCGCCAGCATCTTTCGATTGACAGTAACCCCAGCTTTCTTTAACCCGTTCATCATGCGGCTGTAGGATAAACCATTCATCCGGGCAGCGGCATTGATTCTGGCAATCCAGAGCTTACGGAAGTTACCTTTGTTATCTTTTCTATGGACATAGGAATAAGCTAAAGATTTTAGAACTTGTTCATTCGCCGGGCGATAGAGTTTGCTTTTCGCCCCACGATATCCTTTTGCTAATTTTAATATTTTTTTATGGCGAGCATGTTTGGTTACGCCTTTTTTTACACGGGCCATCCCGAAGACCTCCTTCTAGCTCAAATATTTAGAGATAAGCAATTAAATTCTTTATTCGTTTTACATCAGATTTATGCATCACAGTAGATGAGCGCAAGTGCCTTTTGGTTTTCGGCGACTTCTTCTCTAGTATGTGGCTTGTGTAGCCATGCATACGGATTATTTTACCGGTTCCTGTTTTCTTAAAACGTTTTGCCGCTCCACGGTGGGTTTTCATTTTAGGCATTTGATAAATCCCCCTCTCGGTAGTTAGTCGTGTTTAATCGTAGCTAAGATCATAATCATGTTTCGTCCCTCAAGCTTAGCTTCGCGTTCGACAGTACACTCTGTTTTACAAAATTCAGCAAGTCTCAAGCATAACGCCCTTCCAAGCTCCGGGTGGGTAACTTCCCGTCCGCGGAACATAATCGTCACCTTTACTTTATCTCCATCGAGTAAAAAGCGTTGGGCGTTGCGGGCTTTAGTCTCGAAGTCATGATCCTCAATGTTGGGACGCAATTTAACTTCTTTAATTTCCATATTTTTTTGCTTTTTTCGAGCCTCTTTGTCTCGCTTGGCTTGCTCGTACTTGTACTTACCGTAGTCCATTAGTTTGCAGACCGGCGGTTTAGCCGTCGGTGCGATCTCGACGAGATCTAAAGACTTCTCGACAGCAATGTTCAAAGCGTCTCTGGTCGCCATAATTCCAAGTTGTTCTCCCTCTTCACCAACGAGACGAACCTCCCGAACCCGGATTTCGTCATTTAGTCTTAAGTCCTTGCTAATAAGAAAACCCCCCCTTAAAATATCAGCTTAAAACAAAAAAGACGGATGAATACCACCCGTCTTCCAAACAATCGTGAGCACACTTTAGCTCAGGACCAGAAGATACCTTAGCGACGAACGCCGTAAGGTGAGAAGCGGATGGCTTCTACTTTAACATGAAAAATTATATACTAATAACCGGTCTTTGTCAATAACTCATGTTGCCACAATAACTTTATGGATTATCTTACTCCTTATTTCTTCCTGGAGGAGCTCAGTGAATGCCTCAACTGTCATCTTTTCTCCAGCATTCCCTTGGCCGTACCGCCGAAGTGCAACCATGTCAGATTCAGCTTCCTGATCCCCTACAACTAAAGTAAAAGGGATCTTTTCAGTTTGAGACTCTCTGATCTTATAACTTATCTTTTCTTTGCGTTCGTCCGCCTCTACTCGAATATCGAGTCCCTTCAGACGGGAGACCAGCTTTTTAGCATACTCATGATGTCGCTCACTAATCGGCAGGATACGGACTTGAATCGGCGCCAACCAGACAGGAAAAGCCCCTGCATAGTGTTCTGTCAAAAGTGCAATAAATCGCTCGATGCTTCCATACACAACCCGATGAACCATTACCGGCCGATGCTTTTGACCGTCTTCCCCAATATAGTTTAAGTCAAATTTCTCCGGCATTTGGAAATCAAGTTGAATAGTTCCACACTGCCAAGTCCGATCAAGGCAATCCCTCACATGAAAATCAATCTTCGGCCCATAGAACGCTCCATCGCCCGGATTAATCTTGTATTCAATACCCTTATCCTCTAATGCCTCTTGCAGGACCTTAGTTGCCGTTTCCCAGTCCTCATCCGATCCCATAGACCCTTCAGGACGGGTTGACAATTCCACGTTATAGTCAAAGCCAAATATTTTATAGAAATAGTCGACTAGTTCAATAACCCCAATAAGTTCTGCCTTGATTTGAGATGGAAGCATAAAAATGTGCGCATCATCCTGAGTAAAGTTTCGGACCCTTAACAGCCCATGAAGTGCGCCGGAAAGTTCATGGCGATGCACTAAGCCCAGTTCCCCAACGCGAAGCGGAAGGTCCCGGTAACTGTGGAGTTTTGTCTTGTACAAGATCATGCCCCCCGGACAGTTCATAGGCTTGATGGCATAATCCTGATCGTCAATTTCAGTAAAATACATGTTTTCTTTATAATGATCCCAATGCCCGGATTGTTCCCACATCGAACGATTAAGGATCATCGGCGTCTTAATCTCCTGATATCCGCGTCTTTGGTGTTCCTGCCGCCAAAAATCCTCAAGTGCATTACGTAAGATCATGCCTTTCGGATGAAAAAAAGGAAACCCGGGCCCCTCCTCGTGGAGGCTAAAGAGATCAAGTTCCAAGCCGAGCTTACGATGATCACGTCGCTTGGCTTCTTCCAACTTAAACAGGTAATCTTCCAAATCTGAGGGCTTAGCAAAGGCTGTTCCGTAGATACGCTGGAGCATTTTATTTCTTTCGCTCCCCCGCCAGTAGGCACCAGCCAAGTTCATAAGTTTAAAGGCTTTTATGTTTGCCGTTGAAGGAAGATGTGGTCCGGCACAAAGGTCTGTAAAATTCCCTTGAGTATACATGGAAATTATGGCGTCCTCCGGAAGATCCTCGATGAGTTCAACTTTATATTTTTCACCTAACTCCCTGAAATGAGTAAGTGCCTTGGCTCGGGAAACTTCTCTCCTTTTGAAAGAATGCTTTTCCTGCACAAGACGTCTCATTTCTTTCTCTATGCTCACCAAGTCCTCTGGCGTAAAGACATGGTCGGAGTCAAAATCATAATAAAAACCTTTTTCAATCGACGGTCCAATCCCGTATTTCGTCCCCGGAAATAAATTCCCTACGGCTTGAGCCATCAAATGTGCGGTAGAGTGCCTTAAAACACCTAATCCTTCATCGCTATCTAACGTGACGATCTCCACCGCCGTATTATCCGTCAGAGAATAGGATAAATCCCTCATCTTGTCATTAACTTTCCCTGCAACCGCTACCTTTGCCAAGCCCCGGGAGATGGCGGCTGCCAGTCCGGCTAATGTCGTTCCTGACTCAACCTCAAGGATTGAACCGTCTTTTAAGGTGACCTGAATCATATAAATCACTCCTTGCCAATTCATTTGTATCGGAACGGTCAGGACCGTTCCATACTGATTCGTTAAATAAAAAACTCCCATCCCAAAAAGGGACGAGAGTTCACTCCCGTGGTTCCACCCAATTAAAAGGTCACAAGCATGACCTTTCACTCGATATCCCTTAACGCGGGGTACGGCCAGGCTTACTTATTTCAGCCCAACACTCAAGGGTGGTTTTCTCCTGTACGTTCTTGAGAAATGCTTTCAGCCAGGGCATTTCATCTCTTACGCGACAAATCAGGATACTCTTCCTTTCAACGATTTACAATTAATATTTTAGATAACCCCATGATAATCAATAATCTTTCAATTGTCAAAACTTTTCACATAACTGACATCCTTGACAATCGTGCACTCTATCCCCAAAGACACTCCGAATAGTTCTTAACGTATCTTTGTAACCCTCATAACGAATATGTAAGGTAATTCGACGGGGTGCAACGGCAATCAAAGCACTGACCAATAAATCTTCATACCCTAACTCATGGACGTTGTCGAGTTGGTAATCCTCCAGGAATTGATGTGTCACTTTTACTCCTTCATCATTATACAGATGGAACTTTCCTTGGGGAGTCATTCCAACGTGTAAACACTCTAAGCGTGGTTTTTGGCTGTCCAGAAAATGTTTTAAGAGCTGGATAAAGTCCATGTACTCTTTTTCAATAACGTACTCATCAAGGGCATACCCCACAGCTTTATTTACTTCACTTTTATACTCCTGAACGCGAAAACGCAAAAACCCTTCTATGTCAAAAACAGAATTATGATCCAAGCAACTTAAAATCTGAGTAACGAGCCTTGTCTTGCTGCTCACACTATAACCCCGCACTTGCCCTAGTCCTTTGTTTAAATAATTCAAAGCCTTATCAATCACTATCTGCCAATCGTCTCCCATTAAGCGATGTTTTTTTTCGATTATCTGGCGAACATGCTCTTTTTTCCAATGCAGCAAAATTGTCTCCGCCAAGGCATTTGCCAAGTAATAACGATGAATTTTTTGAACTATATTCTCGTTTTCTGTCGCCTCGAGCGAAGAGTCTTGAAACTTGCACTCAATAAGCCAGCGTTTTCCCTGCCTCAGTTCAACGATTTGTATAGGAAGCTGTTCTTGTTCACGCAGTTCGAGTAAGCATTCACAGATACTCTCCCGGTAATCTTGCGTTGCTAATTGCACGGAATGTTCCACTGGCATCCCTCCATACTAGAGTATATGACCTGGATCAAGTCATATTTCTCCTGGGCCAATCTTCAGGCACATTTAATTCATTATTTCTAAAAAATACAATAATTCATGCTAGTCTTTCCAAGATACAAAATTTTATTCCTTTCTAAATTATTACAAATCCCAAAAGTAATCTTTCTGAGGAGACTAAAAAAGCGTGCCCTACTCGGCACGCGCACTTATCGATATAGATTGACCATAGTTTTGTAATTTTCTACAGGTTGTTCAAAAAAACATTTATTCTTCTTTACTGACTAAAAGCTCCTTAACGTAGCTAGGCAGCGCAAAGCTCCCTTTATGAATTTCAGTATTGTAATACTTTGTTTTCAGTCCCAGACTATTCCATGCTTGCTCGTCTATATCGGTCAAGGGATCGTACGTTTTTGAGGCAAAACCAAACAGCCAGTGACCCGAAGGATAGGTTGGAATGTGCGCCTGATAAACCTTGCAAACCGGAAAAAATTCTCGGATCCGCCGGTGTGCTCTTTGCATGGACTTAGCATCATCCTCATAATAGGGGCTTTCGTGCTGATTGACAAGAATGCCGTCTTCCTTCAGCACCTTAAAGCAATTACCGTAAAATTCCCTTGTAAACAGCCCCTCTCCCGGTCCGAAGGGATCGGTGGAATCAACTATGATCAGATCATAGACGTTTTCCTTGGAGCGGACAAATTTCAGTCCGTCCTCAAAATATAACTGCACTCTGGGGTCATCCAGCTTACAAGCGGTCTGGGGTAAGTATTTCCGACACACATCCACAACCATTTTATCAATTTCCACCATATCAATGTGTTCAATGGTACAGTAGCGCGTCAGTTCTCTAACCGTTCCGCCGTCCCCTGCGCCAATCACCAAAACATTCTTTATCTTAGGATTGGTTGCCATAGGCACATGAACAATCATATCATGATAAATAAATTCGTCCTTTTCAGTAACCATTATAAAGCCGTCCAGAGTAAAAATATTACCGAATTCCTTGGAGTTAAAAATGTCAATCCTCTGGAATTCGCTTTGCCCCGTATAAAGAGGCTTATCCACTTTGATAGAAAAACGAACATTGTCTGTATGCTGTTCTGTAAACCATAGTTCCACTGTGTTATCCCTCCAGTATTCTAATGTTTTCAACGGATAAATCTTCTGTCCCTGTCAGGAAACAGCCCTTGGCCTTGGAATAGGTGATATAATTAATGATTTCCTCGGTTATCCGTTCTCCCGGGGCCAAAATAGGAATCCCGGGTGGGTATGACATAACAAATTCTCCGCATATATACCCGGTGCTGTCTGCGATGGCGATAAAGTGCTGATTAGAATAGAAGGCTTGCTGAGGCGTCATCACCACATCAGGAATAATGTACTCATGATCAAACATTCCCACTTTATCCTTCATATGAAGTCTTTTTATTTCAGACAGCGAAGACACCAGCCGTTCCAAAGCCAGCTCGCGATCCCCAACGGAGATGACGGCCAGGATATTGCCTATATCCCCCAACTCAATCTGGATTCCGTAATCATCACGAAGAATGTCATAAACCTCAATTCCTGCCAACCCTATTTCTCTAGTATAGACGGAAAGCTTAGTGTGGTCAAAATCAAACACCGAATCCCCGTTAATGAGTTCTGTGGAAAAAGCGTAGTATCCGCCGATCTTGTTGATTTCCTGCCGCGCATAGTGGGCAAGAGCAGAGACTTTTTGAAAGATGCTTCCGCCGTCCAAAGCAAGGTTGCGTCTGGAAATATCCAGAGAAGACAACAGTAAATAAGAGCCGCTGGTGGTCTGAGTCAGGTTAATCGTTTGTCGCACATGACCTGTGCTAAGACGACCACTTTTCAGCAAAAATGAACTTTGCGTCAGCGATCCGCCTGTTTTATGCATGCTTACTGCCGCCATATCTGCTCCTGCGGCCATCGCACTAATGGGCATGTTTGCACCGAAAGAGAAGTGCGTTCCATGCGCCTCATCCACAAGAACATACATATTGTTGTGATGGGCAAGCTGCGTGATGGTCCTTAAATCGGAACAAATACCATAGTATGTAGGGTTGTTAACGAAAATTGCCTTGGCCTCCGGATTTTCCTTGATAGCTTTTTTTACCTCGGCAACAGACATGCCTAAGGGTATCCCCAACTGTTTATTAACACCGGGATTAACATAAACAGGAATTGCTCCACTGATTATAAGGGCGTTAATGGCACTTCTGTGGACATTGCGGGGCATAATAATTTTATCGCCATATTTGCACACGCTCATAATCATAGCCTGAACAGCTGCTGTGGTGCCGTTGACCATGAAAAACGCATGTTCTGCCCCGAAAGCATCTGCAGCCAGCTCCTCTGCCTCCTTGATTACGGAGACGGGGTGGACAAGATTATCGAGTGGCTTCATGGAATTAACATCTACTGAAAGGCATTTCTGACCCAAAAAATTCACTAGCTCAGGGTTTCCTCTACCTTGCTTATGTCCGGGCACATCAAACGGTACCACCCGCATAGATTTATATTTTTCAAGTGCCTCATAAATGGGCGCCTTGCCTTGCCAAAGTGAATGCATGAAAGCACCATCTTTCATAACAATTAATAATAATTCCTTACAAAAAACAACATAGTCAGTATATTAGACAACCGCAACAATTTCAATAAAATAGGTAGACAAGTTAACATTCACTTTGAAATATGGAAAAATTTGCTCTATTATCCTTTCTCCAGTATAATCTTTATAAGTCGCAAAACTTAAAATACCTAATATTCATTTAACTGATGCTCCATTCTCTATTTTGAAGCAGCCAGCGATTATAATATTGATTGGAGGAAACTTATTAGAAAAAGAGTAAAAAGACATATATGAAAAAGTACTTGAAGAAAGGTCGGGGAATAATGGTTGAAAATTTTGTCCATGACTTGGTTCAAAATTTATTAAAGCGTCATAACGATAAAAAGCTTAGGGTCGAAACTATTCATAACTCAGTAAAAAATTCCCTATCAATGGAAACGCTAATTAACAACCTTTCAGAAGTATTACGATTGTCCAAGGATGAAATTGAGAAAGATCTAATAGACTTTGGTTTTAAAGACCTCATCGACCAATATAAACTTGGCAAGGCAATTGGAATTGGAAACGACGAAAGTAACAAAAGTGATTTCCTTATTAGTAATAACGCAAGTAAGTTAAACCCCTTTCCCTCGCTTTTTAAAGTTCGCTCTAATCCGAACTTTCTTGACCCTATTTTGTTAGGGGATGGACATAAGCAGATCCTGAATAGTTTATTTGAGAGTGTTTCAGGATCTTTTCAAAATGATCCCTTCATACCAATGTATCGAAAAAACGTGTTTAGTTATTACAGAGATTTTAATAATAATGTCGCTCCAGTGCTGGCCGACACAGTAAAGAGCTATTTTGGACCCACGTATCCGAAGTACATGGTTACTACAGGAATAGGTGCAAATGAACAATTTACTCATTTTGTTGCTTCTTACAATAATATCGCAGCTAATTCCCGGCTAAAGTGGTTAATAGTTGATTCTCCAAAAAGACTCTCCTTGCTTCCGAGCGATGCCAATATTAATAATACTTTATTTGTGGAGTTCTCGCGCAGCAGTCTCACTGAAGAAACAGTTAAGACTCACGAATATACTCCAAGGGAAGCAAAAAGGATCGTTTTTTCAAACACTGGTCCCTTAAAGCAAATTGCAGAGCGGGATCAAAATTTAATTCTTGAATTACCAGATGAAGTTTCCGGAAGATTTGGCAGAAATAAAACCCCCATTTTACTGGCCCCTATGTACATTGCGGGCTTGGACGTGGAAAGCTACTGGAAACATATTGATTCCGCAATTAATGCTTTTGACATTACCGATCCTCAGTCTTTACCATTTGTTCTTGCTAAATATATTTTGTTACACCAAACACTTTCTCTAAAAAATCTTATTTACTTAGGATGTAACGACAATGATTTAGGCTTATTGGCCGATGAGTTTATCCAATTCTGGAACGAGGGGGTCAACAAGGGAGGAAATGACCTGTTAATTTCCAGATTTTTCGGATTACCTCGTGACTCTCATATGAATGTTGAAGGATTATTAGGGAACCGTTTGACCAAAATGGCTATATTCTTATTAAGAACAGACATGCGCTCCAATACCACTCACCCCTTAGTATCCTCGATTATTGACCCGATAAATCCTGAACATATAGGCCTGCACTTTGGTGATGAAGAAGTAGTTTTAGCCTATGCTAATTACAAACGGTTTTCCGAGTTGATGCCTTCAATTCTAATTGAAATTCCATTAAAGCCTTCTTTAGAACACTCAGCGATATTAGGCCAGCTTTTTGCAGATACTACTTTTATTTATTCCCGGCTTAAAGGTATAGATCCTGGTTCCAATCCCGAGGTGAAGTCAGTTAGAGAACGTTCCGCAAATCTTCTTGCTGGAATTGCTCACAAGATCCGTGAAGACAAAAGTAAACCAATTTACGAAGCAATCGTGGATTAGTGGTTTTTGAATTTAATCATTACACCTAAAATCAATATTTCAAGCACAAGTAGGACCTATTGAAGGGAGTTCAGTAGGTCTTAACTATCCCCCAAACCTTAACGCCTCAAAGAGCTCTATTTATCTATGAGAGCCAAACTGCTACTCGCCTGTACTTCTCCGTTTTCCATGACTCCGGCTTTTAGCCACCGTTTTATCATGGTAAATCTCAGTCATAGCTTGGTGAAACTCCGGCTCATTTGGATTCTTATTTTTTGCCCGTTCCAATACATTCATTGTGTAAGTGTAAGACATCTTTTCTTCCTCTCTTTCAGAAAATAACAAAGACGCCTGCCAACAGCCCGGCCAAAAGCCAGTTGTGGACAAACGTCTTTGTTTATCTTATGAAATTTTATATCACCGAATTATTCGATTGTCAACCCAGAATTTTGGGTTTTTTACAACTCTCGGGACTCCGGGGCGAGGCAGTTTTGATTCTGTTTTTAAGTATAATTTTTTGGCGGTCGCACACATATACTGTTTTGCGTCAAATACTCTTTCAGTTCGCGGACCGTATAATTTTTCTCCATTCTGGGAGAATACAGCATACTGCTGATGATGGCCGCTTGTACTTCCGTTTCACTGAACAATGTCTTTAAGTGCTCGGGCGCTCCGGCTCCGCCTGAAGCGATGAGGGGGACCGACACGGTAGCTTCTGCCAGCTTCATCAATTCAAGACCGTAGCCGGACAGGGTTCCGTCATTGTCAATGCTGTTCAGGCATATTTCTCCCGCGCCAAGCTCCTGTCCACGTTTGATCCATTCGATAGCATCCATGCCGGTCGCCAGCCTTGCCCCGTCGATATACACCTCATACCCGCTGGGCATTTTGTCCGTCCTCTTTACCTGAGTGGACAGCACGACGCATTGGGAACCAAAAGCTTTTGCGCCATCCGAGATGATTTCCGGATTCCTTACTGCCATGGAATCGACGCTGATCTTTTCCGCCCCTGCTGTGAGAGCTTCATACATGTCGTTTAAATTCTTGATCCCGCCGCCCACGGTAAAGGGAATGAAAACGCGACGCGCCACTTTTTTGACCGTTTCCATGTCGATACCACGTTTTTCAGCGCTTGCCGTGACGTCGTAAAAGATCAATTCGTCGATTCCGGCGTTATACATGACAACCGCCAGCTCTTCAGCGGGGGCAACGTCTATATTATCCTGAAAACGTACCGCCTTTGTAACCCAGCCGCTTATGATATCGAAGCAGGCAATCAACCGGTTTGTCAGCATAATCAAACTCCTCCCTTCAGACGGAGTAAACTGTTCAGCAGCGCAAGTCCCGCCTCACCGCTTTTTTCGATGTGAAATTGCGTAGCGTAAATGTTGTTCCTCCAAACTGCAGCCGCAAACGGACTGTTATATTCTGCTATTCCCCACAGGTCCGATTCCGCTTCAGGACAAGCATGATAGGAATTGACAAAGTAAAAGTAATCATCGTGTGCCTCACATATTGGATGCGCCGCAAACCTTACTTGATTCCAGCCCATTTGCGGCACCCTGACCTTTGCCGCATCAAACTTGACCACCCGGCCTTTCAGCCAGCCGAGGCAGTCTGTATTTTCCTCCTCGCTATGCTCGAAGAGGATCTGCATACCGACACAAATACCAAGAAAAAAGGATTTTCTTCGTAATACAGCTTCTTCCAACGCTTCTATCAATCCCATCTCGCGCAGGGATTCCATTGTCGCCTTCGCACTGCCTACACCCGGCAGGATAATATGGGTTGTGTCCTCTAAATCATAAGGACGACAGGCAAAATCCGCCTTATATCCGAGATGAGTAACAGCGTGCAGAACGCTTGGGGCGTTTCCGGCTTTATAATCTATAATCTTTATCATAGCTATACCCTCCATATGTGACAGGCATCTTTCTCTTATGTTCTTCCGTAATGGCAGGTGTGGCGGAAGGGCGGGGATGAAATTACCATATGCACTTCTTTCGCACCTGCGTTCTTAAGGCTTCTGACGATCTTTTCGCTGCTCGTGCCCCGTACGATGGAATCATCCACGTTTCTCTATTTTCTTTCATATTATATTGAAATGTTTATGGAAATGTCAATCTATTTGCAGGATGTATCACGGTATACCCTTGCAAATCAGTATATTATTTTACAATTTTGTATACTTTATTTCTGTATACATAATTCTTATTACATTTAGTTCAAGAATAAGAACCTTGAATATTAAGTATTGACATCATCTGATTGGCAGACATATAATTATTTTCAAGAAAACTTACGGGCAACTGCTTTTCAGCGTCTAAACATTTACTCTTTAATCTCTTATTTGTTCCTATGGATTTGCGTTATTCCCTATCATAATATATATAAATATAGTACACAAAGGCGTGTATGCACAAAGAAGCATACACGCCTGATTTTTACTTTGGTTCGGCTGGTTTGGTTTTAATGCCGGAAGTGCCCTGGGTGCAAATGGGCTGGCAGGTGTTGCCTTTGTTACCACAAACACTTCGGCGGCTGCTGCAGCATTGTCCTGGATGGCTGTGGAATGGATTCATCATGGTAAACCCACTGTTCTTGGTGCAGCAAGCGGTGCCATAGCAGGATTAGGATCCATAACGGCAGGATCCGGTTTTGTTACTCCATTTCCATCTCACGGTGGACACCCTTGCCTTTAGCTAATGGTTGGTCGCTACATACCCCCATAAGGACTTTCACCGTATAGTTAATCGCCATGCGTGGCGCACCAAGTAAAAAACCCTGTCCAATATTTTTTGGACAGGGTTTGAGTAAGGGCCTTTTGGTGGGTTTGAGAGGACTCGAACCTCCGACCCCCGCGATGTCAACGCGGTACTCTAACCAGCTGAGCTACAAACCCATATGGTGCCGATGACCGGAATTGAACCGGTACGAGCTATTAAGCCCGCGGGATTTTAAGTCCCGTGCGTCTGCCAGTTCCGCCACATCGGCATGAATTATTTGGAGGCGGCACTCAGATTTGAACTGAGGAATAGAGGTTTTGCAGACCTCTGCCTTACCACTTGGCTATGCCGCCAAGGGAAATAATAATGGAGCGGGTGACGAGATTCGGACTCGCGACTTTCACCTTGGCAAGGTGACACTCTACCACTGAGTTACACCCGCATGGTGCCTCAGGGCGGAATCGAACCGCCGACACGAGGATTTTCAGTCCTCTGCTCTACCGACTGAGCTACCGAGGCGTTATCGAGGTACGATGTTTGAAATTTGAATTTCAAGTATGGCGACCCCGATCGGACTTGAACCGACGATCTCCTGCGTGACAGGCAGGCATGTTAACCACTACACCACGGGGCCGTGATCAAGGGTCAATGCACGAGGTTTGAACACCATTCCTCTTATTTATAGTCCTAATCCAGGTTTAAGGTTCTTTCGAGCCTCAAATCTCAAACTTCAAACTCTGATTTTGGTGGGCGATGACGGGCTCGAACCGCCGACATCCTGCTTGTAAGGCAGGCGCTCTCCCAGCTGAGCTAATCGCCCAAGGACTGACGACTATCAGTATACACAAAAATACACATTGTGTCAAAGTATTTTTGCGTTTTTCTACTTACAAATCTATTAATCAACATTTAGTGCCTAAGTCGCCTAAGTCCAGAATATTGCCTGTTTATCAAAGAGGCCTATGCCTCCCAACCTCAACAACTGCAGCAATAATTTTCGGATACATCATTCGATTGAAACTCTTGTTAATTCGTTGATACTTTTTTTTGTTTTACAACATCTTCAATACTGATGGAGCGAGTGTGTCTAGTATGTGACCATTGTTTATCCTTCCGATTAAGAAAACCTAAAAAGACAATTGGAATCCAACTATAAATAAAGATGGGATATAGAATAAGCCCGACATAGGCCCGCCACGGTAACCGGTCGAGTGCTAACGCAGCAACAGGGTAGAGGTATTGAATTGCCGATAAAATCTGCCATCCTGTCCAAGGCATCACTAGCGTAAATACATGTGTGTAATGTGGTTGTAAAATAGATATACAATTTATCAGCATAAAAAAAGTGGCAATCATGACTAGTGCAGGTTGAAAAAGATGGATAGCTGCATCAATATACATTATTTTTCGCTCCCGTATTCCCTTGATAATAAGGGGGAAGAAATAACGTCCCGCTACGTCAACTTGCCCCTGGGCCCATCGTTTCCGTTGATACCATGATTGCATAAAGGTTAAAGGTTTTTCATCATAGACCACTGCATCATGAGCCCAAGTCGTTTTAATTCCGTGTGATAACGCTTTCATACTGAACTCAAGGTCTTCAGTTAGAGAAGTAGCTCCCCAACCAAATTCTTTTAAAACGTCTATTGAAATACACATACCTGTTCCACCCAGAAGGTTGGAGAGGCGGCCCGTATTGTACCTTGCAAGCTGCAGCAAACGATTTGTTACCCAAAATGCAATAGAGAAAGTATTTGTTACCCAAGTATCAAAGGGATTTTTGGAATCTAAGTAACATTGGATTATTTTATGTCCTTGGCAAAGTTTACTATTCATCTCAAAAAGGAAGTTTTCCTTCACCAGATTATCCGCGTCAAAAATAGCTATGGCATCGTATTTGCGCTCCATCTTAAAGAGACGATGGAACATCCACTCCAGCGCATATCCTTTACCTCGCTTTTCAGTATTAAATCTTCGATGGACGATGGCTCCAGCGTTCCGGGCAATTAAGGCAGTTTTGTCTGTACAGTTATCGGCAACAACAAAGACGTCGAAGTATTTCCTGGGATAATCTAGTAATAGAAGATTCTCTACTAATGGTCCAATGACGGTTTCCTCATTATGTGCAGCGACGACAATCGCGAAGCTCTTTTCAGGCTTAAGTACCTTTATCTCCTGTTTCCGGTACAGACCAAACATCGAAAGTATAAAATAATATAAGGTAAAAACGACAATAATAGATTGTATCGGAACCATAATTAAATCAAATAGTTGCGCATCCGTAATCCCAGATAAAAAAGCCACGGAGCAAACCTCCTTTAATCTATAAAATTTTAACACAAGACCTACATCTATGCAAGAATTGTAATTTTACAAATAACTTGCAGATTGTCCATATTTTAATTCTATTATTATATTTATCAAACAGAACAAGAAAACTCTTGTTAATTAGCGCCGTCCGGACAATTTAAGTAAAAAAAAGATTATTAGCGAACCACTGAAAATAAGAAATATCAAGCTTGTCTTTATGCCAAAGCCAATTGACTGCCAGTAGACTTCTCCGACACGTGAGCCAGATACCCATGGAACAAATGAACGAAAGATTTGAGAAATTCCGTTTCCTATTACGACAAAAAGGAATACGCCTGAAATCAAAGTTAGTATACCCATAACTCCTGTCGGAGTATCCAATCGCCAACGACGAATAATATTACGTCCCATCCAATGTAGTTCTACACTCAAATCCCTAATCCATCTTCCCCACATCTTACTCACCTCATATATAGTCTATGAAGGAGTTGAAAAAGAACACACCCCATTTAAGATAAAAGCATAAACAAAAAAGATCGAACGGATGGAAACACGATCTTTTTACCTACAAAGCTAACACAAAGAGACTACCTC
>NZ_JCAIJG010000103.1:0-41556 GCF_059735615.1 Desulfosporosinus sp. Tol-M2 | reverse complement strand
CTAACAATACCTAAAACCGAAAAGGAAAAAGCACTAGGGGAGAGCATTACTCCCCTTTTCTCATGAAACCAAGATAAAAAAACGATATGGCGGTATTTATTATGATGGCAACTTTAAAAAACAGAATTCGTATGGCGGGACTGAAAGCAAGGAACGTACTGGCAAATCAATGCGGCGACCAGATGACCGGCTGGCTTATCGTTGTCCTGATTGTTGTAGTGGTAGGCGCGGTGTTCATGACGTTGTACCAAGGCTCCATCACCACTATCTGGAACAGCATCGTCACCAAGATCACCGGCTTACTTAACTAATGACAGCCTTGCCGGGCATATATACTCACAGGGGAGGTGCGAGCAGATGAACAGGAAGCACCGGGGCATATGGGGGAGAAATTCCCCCCCTTTACCTTTCATAAAGCTGCTTTCGGATAGAAAGGGCAGCGCCTATTACGAACTGATTATCAAGACGCTGGCGGTGATTACGCTCATGGCCACAGTGATGTCCTTTCTGAGCATCTTCACCGCCTATTTGAATCTGAACCATATGTGCCGCCGTGTTGTCCGGGTGGTTGAGCTTGAGGGGCAGGTATCGGACAACGCATACGACGTTTTTTACCGACTGAAAGAGCAGACAGACCTGTCGCCGGAAATGACTATTGAGGATGTCCAATACTGCGACGGAAGCAAAAAAATCCAACTGCGGGATACCTTTACGGTGACGATGACAGACAGCTATGCCTTTACCCTATTCAAACCGTCCTTTACGCCGCCTGTTCAGATCAATATCCCCATGAAGGTAAGCATCACAGGTATGTCGGAAAAATACTGGAAGCTATCGGAATGAAAATGCCGGAAAGGAGGAAAAACCTGTGGGCAATTTCAAACGCATTATGAACAACCGGAAGGGCGACGCTTTTGTGTTTATCCTCATCCTCGTCTTTTTCATCCTCACCCTTGCCGCTATCCTGATCGAATACTTCCGCATGGAAAGTCTTTACCAGCAAGTTGAATACGTGCTCCAGCGCGGGGTAAACGACTCTGTAGAATACGCCATGCTCGACGAATACCGCAGAGACGGCTATTCACGAATGGATAGCGCCCTTGCCGAGGAAACGTTGTACGAATATTTGCATGAAAGCATGGGTCTGAATCCGGAAATGGACAAATACGCCGACGAGCAATGGGTTTATGAGCTTGAAATTGAAAGCCTGGAGGCCATCGATGACCCGCCCCGGCTGACGCTGAAAGGGACACTGAAAACCCGCAGCATTTTCGGCTTCCTGACCGGTGAAGTTCGGCTTCCCTTTACCATCTCCAGCGTCAACAACAGAATCGAGAAAGGAGGTCCCGAATGAAACGAAAGTATATTTTAGCCATGCCGCTTGTATTTATATGCTGTCTGCTCTTTTCCGTCAAGGCGTTTGCCGCATCGGGCAGCGACATTGAAATCAATGTTACCTCTCCCATCGACAGCCTGCTAACCGAAAGCGGCGTGGTAGCCGTAGAGCATTTTCCGGCAGAAATCCCTATCCATATCACGGCTAAAACCGGAACGCTCACAGATATTCAACTGGAGTATATCGGCCATAGCCGGGAGATAACCCCGGACTATACGCTGATGATTGAAAATAAGGAGGCTTGCGGCCCCTATACCATCACAGCTAAAACAGATCAAGGCGCTGTCCTCACCATCACGACCAATGTAGTATTTCAAGTCAAAGCCATTTATGACACCCGCTACCGAACCATCGGCATGAACGTGAAGGAAATCTATGAGGGTGAAACACTGTTGAAATCTTTCCCGGAACCGCAGCGCATCGACCTTGTGTACGCCAACACCGTTGCAGGACATGAGCAGGAACGGATTGCCGGTTGGATCGGAAAACACGACGGAGGCACTTACACTCTAAAGGGCAGCCTGGTGGTTGAAATTTACGGTTTTTCTTCCGGCAAGCTCTATGGAACCTATGATACGAATACGGATTTTGAACCGTTGACTACCAGCTATGGCTGGACGGAGAAAGCCCTCATTGCCTTTGATACCATGCGGAACACGGAAATCACCTATCAGGCTCCGGTAAAAATCGACGTTGATGCAACCTGGTGCAGTGAAGACAAACAAGAGGTGTACGGAAAGCTCTCAGCCCAGGACAAGGGGGTGCCGGAGCTTCTCTATCCCTACCAAACCACAGCGGTTACTTTTACGAAAGACGACATCAAACTATCCCGTAACTTCATTTATTGCGGTCTTGAATGGGACTACACACCGGAGAGCGCCGGATATACCGATGGAGAAAGCAAAACCCAGACCAGCATCACGCAAAAAATCAATTACACAATTCCGATGACAGACTTCTATTTCAAGTTCAAGGCTTGTGACGGAAACGACCTGTCGGTTGCCATCCACGCCCCTGCCACGGTTTACCGGGGGGACAGCTATTCCTTCACCGTAGTTTTTATGAACAGCGGAAATAGTCCGGCTTATGATGTACCACTCAAAGGCACGGTGGACGATGACCTGATCAAAGAGATTCCCGCCGTGCAGGACTTCTCACCCAATGAGAGCAAAACCTACACCATCAAACGCAAGGCCGACACTTCTGCTGATGTGATAAACCTGTGGGCGAACATCGGTGTACCGGAGGGCTTTATCGACGGCAATCTCGCAAACAACACAGCCACGGCAATCATCAAAATCATTGAGGAACCTGCACCGGAACCTGAAAAAACGCCTGACCCTGGCAATAATCCCGACCAGCCGGATATCCCGAATAATCCCCCGGATCAGCCACCTGACTCACCGAAGCTTTGCGACTTGTCGGCAAGCATTCTTGCGCCGTCCACTGTATATGAATATGAGAACTACAGCTATACCGTGAGCTTTACCAACCAATCCGGTACGGAACTGAAAAATGTGCTGTTGCGGGGGACAAACAACGATACCGCTTTGGCACAAATTCCGAAAACTTACAGTTTCAATCCCAGGGAGACAAAATCCTTCACCATTACAGGCACGGCGGGAAACGCGGGCGAGATATATAACCTGTGGGCCAATATTACAACGCCGAACGGCTTCCGGGACGATAATCCGGCCAACAACACCGCCGTTTCAAAAATCACGGTAGTGAAAAAGCCTTCCGGCAATCCGGACAATCCTGATAATCCCGACAACCCACCGGATAACCCGGACAATCCCGATAACCCGGACAATCCGGATGTGCCTTCGGAAAAGCTGTGCGACATATGGGCTAACCTATCCTGCCCGCCCATAGTTTACGAGCAGAAGGAATACAGCTTTACCGTGTATTTTGCCAATTCCACGGACAAAGCGCTGTCGGGAGTGAGCTTGAACGCTTCCATTGACGGCAAGGCGGTTTTGACAGTGCCATCCACTGCAAATTTCAAAGCCTATGAAACCAAAGCTTACGTCGTCAAAAGCACGGCGGGAGAAAAAGGCACAACCATTCATTTGGCGGCACAGGTATCACCGCCTACAGATTACAGAGATAGCAACACCAGCAACAACCAAGCGGCAGCGGAAATCATGGTGGTAGAACGTCCCTATGACCTGGATGTACAGCGGATAACGCCCGACCAATACAAGGAAAACCAGACGGTCATCAGTACCATCAATGTATCCAACAAAGGAAGCCTGGACTTTACGCCGGGGCAAAAGGTTTGCGTCCTGTTTGAAATCCCGGAACTTTCGATCAAAAAGCGTATTGATGCCGTGGTCATGGAGCAAGACACCTGGAACGTCGTATCGCTCAAATGGAATACCCCCAATGTCCAAGCTGATAAAAACATCACTCTCACTCTGATCGCTACCATCAATCCCGATAAAGTATTAGACCATGAAACCACTGCCGCCAACAACACCTATACCCAAAATGCCGTCATCAAAAATGTAGCCTATGATGAACCGGAAGAAAGCAGGACCGTCCCCGCAACGCCGCAAAGAAGCGACCAGCCAAAAGTGACGTGGTGGGAGCAACGCTATGAAAACGGCCAATTTGCATGGCGGCAGTTTTATGCCGAACTGAAAGTCACTGCCGCACTGGACTACGACACCAAGGCAAAGGGCTATCTCAAATCTGGCTACGGCTTTACCATCAACGTTACTGCCACCGTAAACACCAATTACGACAAGCCGGAGCTGATTACCGCCGCCCAGACGGCGGAAGTCTATCTGCCGCAGTACCGCTATGAAACATCCGTACCGTTGATGTCCGAAAGTACGAACCATTTTACTTTCCGTGAGAATCCCAGCTCACCATTCCGGTACAAAAAGCAATATGTTCCAACCTGGTTCCCCGATAACACGGACTACATCGTGCAGCTCCTTGTCACCGATGTTCATACGCCTGGAGGAACGCTGTCAAAGTGGATTGCCGGAGGGGAACTTGAAATCTATGTGGTGGACAACATGTATGATGATGACGTCACCACAGGAAATTGAAAATGGCCACGCTGTTATGCGCCATTCCCATACTTTGGGCAGCAGTAATGGATTATAGAAAGCGGATTATTCCGGATTGGACATGGATAGCCATTCTCTTGATCGGAGCTGCATCCGCTTTTCTGCTGCCATATCCAGCCTTACTTGAGCGGATTGTCGGATTTCTGCTGCCGGGATTGTGCCTGTTTTTCCTTGCTGTGAATTTTGGCGGCATCGGAGGCAGCGACATCAAGCTGACAGCAGCAATGGGCTTTTGCTTTGGCCTGTACTCTCTTGCGGTCATTCTCTTTATTGCTTTGCTTCCCGCCTGTATCTATGCAAAGGCGACAAAGCAAAAAAGCGTCCCGTTGGCCGTATTTTTGAGCATTGGTTTTTTCACGTATGCCGGGGCTCTTTTTATATATGGACTCATTTGCTGATTAAGTTGTAGGAGGTGCTTTTGTGGAACTGAAAGCGATACTGGCCATCGTGCTCTGTCTTGTAATTGTCGGTGGAGCGGTGTATTTGCACATCAAGCGAAAAAAGAAATAACGGCAGGATGGCAAAAGGGACGGCAAACACCGTCCCTTTTCGTCTGCGTCATAGATTGGAGTGGAAATATTGATGGATGAAGAAAAACGCATGGTGGATACCTACGAGGTAAAACACGCCATTCATGTTGGAGATAAAGAAATCCTTTTTGCGCTGGATGATACCAAAGCCGATTATCCGTACATGGTATGCAATTGCACCTGGGATAACCCGTTGGGCATCGATCACTATTTTAATGCCTCAGCAAGTGCGGACTACGTGGAAATGATGACAGAATTTACCGACCGCGTACAGGCGCAGCTTGAAGCGGTCAAAACGGAACGGGACAAAATCACCGTTCCCCTGCAGCCTTTCAAGCTGGAGCATTGTATCCCGAATGATTACGGAAAAAGCATTGGAAACAAGGTGGCGGTCATCCGTCCGGAGCGCCTGCGCCCTGAATACCGTACTGCCGACAAGCAGCTTGTACTGGCCACAGGCGGCTTTGGCGTTCATGCCAATTCCCGAGGCCGCGCTGTCTACACCGTCAACCTCTATTCCGGCAAAGAATCACGCTGGAACCGGGAGGATATTTTTGGCACCATCAAGCCGGAGCATCTGCCCGATTGGGCAAAAGATCGGCTCAAACAGATACAAGCCGAAAGGCAGACAAAGCAGAAAAAACATGAGCAGGAACGTTAGGAGGTTTGAACATGGAAAAGGAAGTCAACGCCGGTTATGTCATCACCGACCGGCTGACCGTGGGAAATTCGGAATTTGTGATCGGACAGCGCGATGAAGCACCTGCAAACTTTGTGACGTGGAAATGCAGAAAGGGCGAAAAGGAATATTTCTGGGGCCATTACATGAATGACCGCCTGACCGCCCTTGAAGACTTATGCAATCGTGCGCTGGATGAAGTCCATTATTTAAAAAGTCTCCAGCAGGAAAAGGATACACCTGAAAAACCAGTACAGCAGCCCCAAAAGAAAAAGCATGGGATAGAACGGTGAGGTGATCAAAATGACATTTGAAATCAGACCCTTTTCCCCGGAGGAAGCCGCCCTGTTTTATTCCAATGACGAAAAAAACAAAGAGCTTAGCTGTATCGGGCACCTGCGAGGGGATTTCGGGCACAAGGGCCGGGAGTTTTGGCATACATGGTTTGACCATCAAAGTGCGCTGAATACTCCGGAGTTCAAGTCCGATATTGCCGCTGTCATAAACGAACTGCGCACACGGGGGCCTTTGAAGGACTTGGGAACCATGGTGAACTACTGCTATGGACACCGGGAGGCCAAAATACCGGGCGCATGGCATCCCGACACGTACGGCTTTTGTGTGAATACCGACCGATACCGCTATTTTATCCGCTGTTTCCCGCAGCGGGGTGACTATAACTTTTACATCTACTGCTATAAAAATGAAAAGGAACGGCTGAATGAAAAAACTGAGGGCAAATACATACAGACTGCCCCAAAAAAGAAGAGCCATGAGCTGGAACGATAAGGAGGGATAAACGTTGGCAACGAAGCTGCAACTGATTACAGAGCTTTCGGAAACGACGGCTCACAGCGCCACAAGAAATCCTGTCAACTGGACTTCCTTTCTGAAAACAGCAGCATGGAATTACAAATATCCGTTTCAGGATCAGCTTTTGATTTATGCGTAGCGTCCCGACGCGACTGCCTGTGCTCCCATTGAGCTATGGAATCAGAAGTTTGGCAGATGGGTAAACCGAGGCGCGAAGGGCATCGCCCTCATCGACGACAGCGGAAGCCATTTAACTTTGCGACATGTGTTCGATGTGTCGGACACCAATAGCCGCTATAACCGCCCCATTGCGCTTTGGGCGATGCAGGATAGATATGCGGAGTCCGTGAAGGAAACGTTGGAAAGCACCTTTGGTGAGCTTGAAGAAAAACAAGATATTGCGACCGCCTTAATCTCTGCCGCCCGCAATGCCGTGGATGATAATTTCCCCGACTATCTCTCTGATCTGATGTACTTTAAGGAAAATAGCTTTTTGGAAGAACTGGACGACCTGAATGTGGAAGTAATCTTCAAGGAGATTCTCAAGATTTCCGTGGCTTACATAGCATTAGTCCGCTGCGGCTATCCTGCCGATGAATACCTGAGCTTTGAGGATTTTCAAGGCATTGTGAATTTCAATACGCTGGATACCATTTCGCGCTTGGGTGCTGCCACAAGTGATCTTTCCGAAATGGTTTTAAAGGAAATCGGGGCAACGGTCAAGGAACTGCAAAAAGCGGAGAAAAAACAAAACCGTACCTTTGCAAAAAATCAGGATGTACATCACAATGAAAACGTAAAGCAAAACAGTAATTCTGAAAGAGATGGTGAATATGGAACTGACCTACACGCAGAAGGGCGATTATCTGATACCCGACCTGATGCTGCCGAAGGAAGAAACGCACATCGGCAAATATGGGATGTTGCGCAAAACATATCTGAAAAACTACCGGAAAGGAATGTACGCAAGCTTGATGCTGTCGGGCAAACTGAACAGCCACCTGTCGGAGATCGACCGGACAGCGAAGGAGCGCATCGAACAGATCACAGCGAAGCTCTTACAGAGCAGTCCCGCGCCGGACAAGGCGACCGACCCGATGGGCTGGACAGGACACATGAACAACCTACGGCACTCAGCGGAGGAATCGGTGCTGGCGGGGCTGATTTACAATTAACATGGTATGGCAGAGAAACGGAGGACAAGAGTCTTCCGTTTTTTCATTCTACACCGCTTATCAATGAACTCCTGCGCTCTACCCCGCACTTAAAGGCAACCAAGCAGGAAATCGTAGACTTTTATACCGCTCACGAGGATAGAAAGCTTCCGGACGGCCAAGCCGGGGAAGCGGAAAAGAAACCAGCCGAAAAAGAAATTGCCGTGGGCGTGGAGCTTTCCATTGAGGACCGGCGCTATGCCATCGATAGCATCGACGAGGAAGCCGGTACGGTCAGTCTGCGGGACATCACCTTCCAGCGCAACACGGGCTTTCCCATTTTCCGCAGCGAAAGCATCGAGTTTGTGCGCGGCGTTTTGGAACAGGCCAAAGAACCCGTATGGCGAAAAACACAGGATGGCGAAGTATCTAAAGTCATCATTGACCTCCAGCCAGCAGCCCCTACGCAGCCCCGTGTCAATTTCCGTATCACCGACGATGAATTAGGGCATGGAGGTGCAAAGACCAAATACGGCTGGAATGTCGCCGCCATACGGCTCTTGAACCAACTGGAAGAACAAAACCGCTTTGCCACTCCAGAGGAACAGGAAATCCTTTCCCGGTATGTGGGATGGGGCGGCCTGCCGCAGGTATTTGATGAACAGAATAGCCAGTGGGCGAAGGAATACGCCGTGCTTAAGGAGCTGCTCACTGATGAGGAATATACATCCGCGAGGGCCTCCACCTTAAATGCTCATTATACTTCCCCCACCGTCATTAAGGCCATGTATGCCTGCCTTGCCAACATGGGCTTCCAGACCGGCAATATTCTGGAACCCGCCTGCGGCATCGGCAACTTTTTCGGCCTTGTGCCGGAGAGCATGAAAAACTCCAAGCTGTATGGTGTGGAACTGGACGGCATCACAGGCCGGATCGCCAAACAGCTATATCAAAACGCCAGCATCGCAGTGCAGGGCTTTGAGGAAATCAACCTGCCCGACAGCTTTTTCGACCTGGCTATCGGCAATGTGCCCTTTGGCAGCTATGGCGTGTCAGACAAAAAGTACGACAAATACAAGTTTTATATTCATGACTACTTTTTCGCCAAAACACTGGATAAGGTGCGTCCCGGAGGCATTGTTGCCTTTATCCCCTCTAAGGGCACGATGGATAAGCAGAATCCCGAAGTCCGCAAGTACATTGCGCAGCGGGCCGAGCTTCTGGGGGTCGTCCGGCTTCCCAACAATGCGTTTTTTGCCAATGCCGGCACGGAAGTCACCACCGACATCCTGTTCCTGCAAAAGCGTGACAGGGTAATCGACATTGAACCGGATTGGGTGCATCTCTCCACCTCCAAGGACGGCATCCCCGTCAATCGCTATTTTGCCGACAATACCGAAATGGTGCTGGGCACAATAGCCTACGACGACCGGATGTACGGCAACAAAAGTGAAACCACCTGTATACCCTATGAAGGTGCCGACCTCGCAGAGCTTTTGCGCGAGGCGCTGGAAAACATCCACGCCGAAATCACGGAATATGAGTTGGACGAACTATCCGATGACGCGGACGCCTCCATCCCGGCAGATCCAAATGTCCGCAATTTCAGTTACACCGTTGTGGACGGCGGGATCTACTACCGGGAAAACAGCCGGATGAACCGCGTGGAAACTTCCGTTACGGCGGAGGGCCGGATCAAGGGCATGATTGCCATCCGGGACTCAGTCCGCGAACTCATTGAATACCAGACCGAGGATTACAGCGATGAGGTGATCCGGGAACAGCAGTACAAGCTGAACTGTCTATATGACACTTTTGTCGCAAAATACGGACTTTTGAACAGCCGCGGCAACAACATGGCTTTTTCCGACGACAGTTCCTGCTGCCTGCTCTGTTCTCTGGAGATTCTCGACGAGAACGGCGAGCTGGAGCGCAAGGCGGATATGTTCACCAAACGCACCATCCGGCAACGCACGAACGTTACCCATGTGGATACCGCCACTGAAGCACTGGCGATCTCCATCGCAGAAAAAGCTTGTGTGGACTTAGGTCTAATGCAGAGCCTGACAGGGCTTTCCGAGAAACAGCTTGTAAAAGACCTGGAAGGCGTCGTGTTCCTCAATCCTGAAAAGCTGGACAATACAGGAAAGCCGATGTTTGAAACGGCGGATGCTTATCTCTCCGGCAACGTTCGGGAAAAGCTGAAAACCGCCCGGCAATTTGCCGAAATGCACCCCGACACCTACGGTGTGAATGTTACGGCACTGGAAGCAGTGCAGCCAAAGGACCTGAACGCCTCTGAAATTGATGTACGCCTCGGTGCGACCTGGCTTCCCCCGGATGTGGTTAAGGACTTCATCTTTGAGCTTCTGGAAACTCCGTATATGTACAGGCGCTACATCGATGTTTTTTATTCCACCTATACCGCCAACTGGAACGTCAAGGGCAAAAACGACGACCGCAGCGGAAACATTAAGGCCGTTATGACCTATGGCACCAGCCGTATTAATGCCTACAAGATAGTCGAAGAAACCCTCAATCTGCGGGATGTGCGCGTCTTTGATGCCGTATATGAGGACGGTGTTGAGAAGCGTGTATTGAACAAAAAGGAAACCGCCATCGCCCAGCAAAAACAGGAGGCTATCAAGGAGGCATTCCAAAGCTGGATATGGAAAGACCCTAAACGCCGGGAACGTCTGACAAGGCTCTACAACGACCGCTTCAACTCCATCCGTCCCCGCGAATACGATGGCAGTCATATCCGGTTTACAGGAATGAATCCGGAAATCACCCTGCGCAAACATCAAGTAGATGCGGTGGCGCACATCCTATACGGTGGCAACACCTTACTGGCTCACTGCGTGGGTGCGGGCAAGACCTACGAAATGACGGCTGCAGCAATGGAAAGCAAGCATCTGGGGCTTTGCAACAAGAGCATGTTTGTAGTGCCGAACCACCTGACCGAACAATGGGCCGGAGAGTTTTTGCAGCTCTACCCGTCTGCTAACATCCTTGTGGCGACGAAAAAGGACTTTGAAACTAAAAACCTCAAGAAGTTTTGTGCGAGAATCGCCACTGGCGACTATGACGCGGTGATTATAGGCCACAGCCAATTTGAGAAAATCCCCATCTCTGCGGAGCGCCAAAAACAGCAGCTGCAGGAGCAGATTGCGGAGATTACCAGCGGGATTCAGGAACTGAAAGAGGAAAAAGGCGAGCGTTACGCCATCAAACAGCTTGAAAAAACCAAAAAGACTCTGAAATTAAAGCTGGATAAGCTCAACGATACCAGCCGAAAAGACGATGTGGTAACGTTTGAGGAATTGGGCGTTGACCGACTCTTTGTTGATGAGGCAGATTTTTATAAAAATTTGTTTCTCTACACCAAAATGAGGAACGTGGCGGGCCTGTCCCAGACCGAGGCGCAGAAGTCCTCCGATCTGTTTGCCAAATGTCGCTACCTGGACGAACTGACGGACGGACGCGGCATTATCTTTGCCACTGGGACGCCGATCAGTAACTCCATCACCGAGATGTATACCATGCAGCGGTATCTGCAATACGAAGCCCTGCGTAAAAACGGACTCCAACATTTTGATTGCTGGGCAAGTACATTCGGGGAAACCGTTACGGCCATAGAGCTTGCGCCGGAAGGAACTGGCTACCGGGCCAAAACGAGGTTTGCACGGTTCTATAACCTCCCGGAGCTCATGAATATGTTCAAGGAAATCGCGGATATCAAAACTGCGGATATGCTGAATCTTCCTGTACCGAAAGCTAACTACCACAATGTGGCGGTGAAGCCCAGCGTATTCCAGCAGGATATGGTGGTCGAGCTTGCCGAGCGCGCCGAACGGGTACGCGCCAAGCTGGTAGAACCCTATGAGGACAATATGCTTAAAATCACCAACGATGGCCGCAAGCTGGCCCTTGACCAGCGACTGGCCAATCCCATGCTGCCCGACCACGAAGAAAGCAAGGTAAACGCTTGCGTGGACAATATCTTCTGCTTCTGGCAGGAAAACAGCGATAAGAAATTGACGCAGCTTGTGTTCTGTGACCTGTCCACACCTAAAGGTGACGGAAATTTCAATGTGTACGAGGATGTGCGCCAAAAACTCATCGCACGTGGAGTCCCCGCCGACGAGGTTGCCTTTATTCACGATGCCAACACGGAGACCAAGAAAAAGGAGCTGTTTGCCAAAGTCCGCAAAGGACAGGTACGTGCCCTGTTAGGCTCCACCTTTAAGATGGGGGCCGGAACCAATGTTCAGGACCGATTGATTGCGCTTCATGACCTGGATTGCCCGTGGCGGCCACGAGATCTGGAGCAGCGCTCCGGACGTATTGTGCGGCAAGGCAATAAAAACGACGAGGTGCATATCTTCCGGTATGTGACGGAAAACACCTTCGATGCCTACCTCTACCAGATACTTGAGAACAAGCAGCGGTTTATCAGTCAGATTATGACCAGCAAATCCCCTGTAAGAAGCGCCGAAGACATTGACGAAACAGCGCTTTCCTATGCTGAGGTGAAAGCGCTGGCTACTGGCAATCCCTATATAAAAGAGAAGATGGATCTGGATATTCAGGTGTCTAAGTTGAAGCTTTTGAAGGCGAATCATTTAAGCCAGCGTTACGCTTTGGAAGACCGGTTATTAAAGCACTATCCGCAGCAGATTAAATTTACCGAGGAACGGATTGAGGGTTATGAAAAAGACCTTTCCCTGTATGAGCAGCATAGCACATTGAAAACTATCGATGGCACCACAGAGGAAAACAAATTTGCGGGCATGACGGTCAAGGGAGTTTCGTACACCGAAAAGGCACAGGCGGGCGCGGCCATCCTTGAAGCCTGCAAGCTGATGACCACGCCGGAGCCGCAGGAGTTGGGCAGCTACATGGGATTTCCGATGCTGTTTTCCTTTGATGGATTTAATAAGCAGTATCAAATCACCCTGCGGGGTGCTCTCAGCCATACGGTCACTTTGGGTACAGACATCCACGGCAATATCACAAGACTCAATAACACTCTTGCCGAAATACCGAAGAAGCTGGAATATTGCCAAGAACAGTTAAAAACGCTCCGCCAGCAGATGGAAACGGCTAAAGAGCAAATCGACATTCCCTTTGAGAAGGAGCAGGAGCTTCAAACCAAATCTTCGCGGCTGGCAGAGCTGAATATTTTGCTCAACATGGATAAACATGAAAACGAGGTGATCGACGGCGAGCCGGATGAGGACATAGATGTACCGGAAAAGAAAGCCGTGGGCTATGAAAGATGAGGTGAAAAAACATGCCTTATGTAACACCGGAGCAGATCGAGCGCGCAAAGCGAATGGATCTGCTGACTTACCTGCAATATTACGAGCCGCAGGAGCTGGTGCGCTTTTCCGGCAACGTCTATACCACCCGTACCCATGACAGCCTGAAAATCAGCAACGGGAAATGGTGCTGGTGGTCGCGCAACATCGGCGGGCGTTCTGCCCTGGACTATCTCATCAAGGTACGGGGCATGACGCTCCCGGAAGCGGTACTTCAGATAGACGGACAGGCAGCGGTCATGCCGCCTGTTTCGCCAAAGGTGCAGAAACCTGTTGAGTCTAAAAAACTGCTCCTGCCTGAGAAAAATGAAAACAACGACCACGTGATTACCTACCTCATGGGGCGTGGCATTCACCGGGAGATTATAGACTACTGTATCCGGACCAAACAGCTATATGAAAGCCGTGATTATCACAACGCCGTCTTTATCGGTTTTGACCGGCATGGCGTTCCCAAATACGCTACTCTCCGTGGAACTTTTGGCGAACGGTTTATGGGGGAAGTGAACGGAAGCGACAAGCACTTCTCCTTCTCTATCCCGGCCAGGAACGAATGCCGCAAACTGCACCTTTTTGAAAGCGCTGTTGATTTATTATCCTATGGTACGTTGGAACTGCTTTCCGGGAAGGACTGGCGGCAGGAAAATTGCCTGTCCCTTGCGGGAATCTATATGCCGAAAAAGATTATTGAGGAAAGCACCCCGCCTGCCGCACTCATGCAATACTTAAAAGACTTCCCACAAATAAAGGAAATCGCTTTACACCTGGACAATGACACGGCTGGACGGCTGGCAGCAAAGACTATCAAGACCCTTCTTTCCTCCTCACTTACCGTTTCCGACGAGCCGCCAAAGCGTGGAAAGGATGTGAACGACTATCTAAGAATTGTATTAAGAATACGGCAGCAGCGGGAACGTGAATAAGCTGCAAGTTTTATTTACGGCATGTTATCACTGAAATAAAAACGATAGCAAGAATAAAATAAAAAATATTTTATTTCATCCTCTGCATGGTTGATTTTTCAGCGACATCATACTAAAATTAAAACAACGGAGGTGGTAAAAATATGAAATACTATGAACAACTATTGGAAAAAGGTTGTTTTACATGGAATGATGTTACTGAGATGGTCGGCAACAGAAACAGTGCAAGCGATCTGATACAGAACTACCTGAAAAAAGGCTATATTCAAAGCGTGAAAAGAAACCTGTATGTTGCTATAAATCTTGCGGACAGCGAGCCGGTTGTCAATCGGTATGTGATAGCCAGCAATTTGACGGAAAGCGCATATATCTCTCACCATACTGCTTTAGAATATTACGGATGCACTAATCAAGTGTTTTATGATGTGTATGTATCCTCTGATACAAAGTTTAACACATTTGAATTTAACGGTTTGACCTATCGTTACCAAATGTCCCGTATCAACGATGGTATTGTAAAAAAACCGGACGGCACCCGTGTAACCGATTTAGAACGCACCGTCATAGACAGCATCAACGATTTTGAGAAAATTGGAGGATTGGAAGAACTGCTCCGAAGCCTTGAAATGATGCCATATGCAGATGAAACAAAGCTGCTTTGCTATCTGAAAAGCTACGGCAAACAAATCTTGTTTCAGAAAACAGGATATATCCTAGAGCATTTCAAGGATTCCCTGAAAATAACGGATACGTTTTTTAAAGCCTGCGAAGCCGAAATCTCAAAAAGTGTGAGATACCTGTATCACGGTTTGGAAAAAGAAAAATCCATATATAACAAAAAGTGGAGGCTGTTTGGGCCGGAGCAGCTTTTAGCCCTTATATCGGAAGGAGGCAATGAATTTGTTTGATTATGATAAGCGTAAGCTTGGAAAACAGGCGCGGGAATTAGGGTTTATCCGCGATACATTAGAAAAAGTATTCCGGTTGTCGGAAATACTGAAATATATAAACAGCGACCCGCTCCTGCGTGAGAGCCTTGCGCTAAAAGGCGGAACGGCAATCAATATGACTATTTTCAACCTGCCGAGGTTATCTGTAGACATCGACCTTGATTATACACATAATGATTCGCGGGAAGAAATGTTTGAGGAACGCAAAAAAATCTCGGACAGCGTCCTTAAATATATGGCGATGAGCGGATATGAAGTAAGCCCTAAATCAAAATCCTACCATAGTCTGGATTCTTATGTGTTTTCCTATGCAAATACTGCGGGCATGAAAGATAATATCAAGGTGGAAATCAATTACTCCCTGCGTTCCCATATTCTACCTTTGGAGCAAAGGTCAATTGAAACACTTGGTATACTGGATTCTTTTAAGGTGAACTCTTTGGCTTCCATTGAGATCTTTGCAAGCAAGATTGTTGCTTTGCTCACAAGAGCGGCAGCCCGTGATTTGTATGACATTAACAACATGATCTATTTTGGATTGTTTGATGAAACAGAACTCTCTCTGCTTAAAAAATGCGCCATATTCTACTATGCTGTCGGCGGCGAGGCTGTTTCTGAAACCATTAATCTGGGAAAGATTGGTGAGTTGACGGAGTATAAGATACGGACAGATTTATATCCAGTAATCCGAAAAAAGGAGCGGTTTGATCTTACAGCGGCAAAGCAACGGGTTAGCGACTACCTGTCCATGTTTTCCATAATCAGTGATAACGAAGCAGAGTTCTTGAGGGCATTTAAAAACGATGAGTATCATCCCGAGCTACTTTTTGAGGACATACAGATTTTAGAACGTATCCGTAATCATCCGATGGCAATATGGAAAACACGAGGATAAACGCTGATTGAATATACTAAATAATTTATGGATATAATAGAGGGGTTTTTATGATGAATGAAATAATTAACTGTCTTTTACAAAGCGAGCCATGGATTGAGTATTGTACCCGATTGGATTTACTGAACCAATCAAAGTATGATAAAGAAGTGATACATGCAAATGATAAAATGATTTCACATCCTCAAATTAGACTACTCCTTTCAGAATTAACTCAATGGTCAGAAGAAGTTGTAACAAACCATAAAAATGCTGGACTATTACTTCATAAGTTAGCATTTATTGCTGAAGTTGGCTTAACAATAGAAAAACCAGAAATAAGAGAAATAGTTGATAAGATTATGAAACATAAGACAAGAGAGGGTGTAGTTCAAGTACAATTAAACATTCCTGAACACTTTGGAGGAACTGGACAGAACTCATGGGCATGGTCATTATGCGATGCACCTCTTGTTTTATACTCATTAATCAGGCTTGGTCTGGGAGGAGACTCTACAGTTAATCAAGGCTTGAACTTTTTGAGAGATTTAATAAGAGAAAATGGTTGGCCGTGTTCTGTTTCACCGGAATTAGGTAAGTTTAGAGGCCCTGGAAGAAAAGATGACCCATGTCCATATGCTACTCTCTTAATGCTTAAAGTTTTATCTCAAATCAATGATTTTAAAGAAAGCCATGAAGCCCATATTGGTGCTGAATGTTTGCTTAATTTATGGGCAAGGAGCAAAGAAACTCATCCTTATATGTTTTATATGGGTACAGACTTTAGAAAACTTAAAGCACCTTTAATTTGGTACGATATAGTTCATGTTGCAGATACACTCACCCAATTTGAGTGGTTAAAGAATGATACAAGATTGAAAGAACTGATAGATATTATAAAATCAAAGGCAAATGAGGATGGTAGTTTTACACCTGAATCAGAATGGAAAGCATGGAAGGGGTGGGATTTTGGTCAGAAGAAGAAACCCTCGCAATGGTTAACATTTTTGATATTAAGAATTATAAAAAGATTTGAAGCATGAATAAGGTTATGGCACATTATTCTTAATATGTACACTATACCCACACAATTTATTGTATATACAATAGTCAAGTGAGTGCATACCCATATAGAATATTTCTTGAGAAAAAGGCGCTGAAATCAGTGCCTTTTTCTTTTGCCCAAAATTAAGAGGTTTTGCTCTTATGAAAACCTATCAAGTGGAAATCAAAGAAACCCTTTGCATAACCGTCGAGATTGAAGCAGAAAACGCGCAACAAGCGGAAGCGATACCGCAGGAAGCATATAACAATGAAGAATACATCCTCGATGAGGAATACTTTGCCGGTGTGGAGTTTGCCGCACGGGAAAAAAATCGAAGCAAGGAGCAGGAGCTAAAAGCACCGCGAGTATGAGCAATGACCTCCTGCTCTTTCTTTTCGGCTGGTGATATTTGAAAACAATCGTAACCCCCACCCAACACAAGACCGCTGTCTTGTGTTGCAGCAAGCACTGAATTTGGTCTCCCAAATTCGCTTGTTAGGGGCTTCGCCCCTAATACCCCCCTCCATATTGCACTCTTATTAATCAAGAAAAGAGGTGTTATGAATGAGCAAACTTCAACCAAAGTGGCGGGAGGAATTTCGCGCGCTCATCAAGTGCAAGGATACCCATCCTGCGAGAAAGGAGCCGGAGCGATGAGAAAACGAGGTATCCGTGTTCAAGTCTGGTTGAATAAAGAAGAAAATACACGGCTTCACACCAGCGCTAAAAAAGCAGGATTGTCACAGGAAGGCTATCTCCGTTCCCTCATCAACGGCTATGTGCCCAAGGAACTGCCCCCTCCCGACTATTTTTCCATGACGCGGGAGCTGCACGCCATCGGCGGCAACCTGAACCAGATTGCGGCCAAGGCCAATGCCACCGGGCATATTGACAAAACGGTGTTTCAATACGAAGCCAACCGGCTCAGAAAGGCGGTGCAGGATATTATGGAGGCGGTTACAGCGCCGGAAAGGAGAACCGATGGATAAGGAAACACAACTAATAAACCGCATCAACCGAAACTTTATGGACTACAGGGCAAAGATGCTTAAACTGGACGGCCAAAAAATCTTTGAAAAGGCGGAGGAAATCGCCGCCTATACCCAGGCTCACTGGTATTTGACAGTGGATCATCACTATGAACCGGAGGAACTGGATTACCTCCTGCTGTTTCAAAACCCCCTGGAGGTTGTAACCGACCGATACCAAAATGAAGTGCGATGCGTGAACGACGTGCTTGAGCTTGTCGTAGTGAATAGTTGTGACAAGCGGGAGGCTCTTGCGGATTACCCTTTGGTGAAAAAGCACGGGGAGCCGGAGAGATGACCGATGGCAACCACAGCGATTTGGGACGTCACCGACCGCCTTGACCGGGTGATTGACTACGCCGCCAACCCCGAAAAAACCGAAAACCCCGATTTTGCCAGTCCCGACTTTCAAGGCTTGCGCCAGGTGCTGGATTATACCCAGCAGGATGTCAAAACCGAAAAACAGTTCTTTGTGACCGGCCTCAACTGCGACTCGGCCACCGCCTGCCGGCAGATGGGCCGCACTAAGCGGCAATATCAGAAACAGGACGGCATCCTGGCCTTTCACGGCTACCAAGCCTTCGCGCCGGGGGAGGCCACCCCGGAAACCGCCCACGCCATCGGCGTGAAGCTGGCAAAAGAGCTTTGGGGCGACCGCTTTGAAGTGGTGGTTTCCACCCACCTTGATAAAAATCAGCAAAACCTGGCCCAGCTCAAAGCCCTATTCAAAGACACCTGGGAGTCCATCATCGGCAACTGCGACGAATTTCTTTATCTGGGCGGCAACGAGCAATCCACCCACAAGTATGTGTCCGAGCTTTTAGGCAAGGAAACCATCGACCTGAACACCTACGGAAAGAGCGCAGGCAGAAACGGCAGCTATTCCACCAATTATCAGTTGTCGGGCCGGGAGCTTCTCACCCCCGACGAGGTGCGCATGCTGGACAACCGCTACGCCCTGCTGTTTATCCGGGGCGAACACGCCGTTATGGACGACAAGTACGATATTCTCAAGCACCCGAATTTAAAGCTGACGGTTGACGGTGGCGGCCACCCCTACCGGCACGGCACCACGGAACACGCCTTGGACTGGCAGACCGTGGCCTTAAAGGAAGACGGCGATTACGAGCTGCTTTCCGAGGAAGAACTCGAAAGCCTGTCCCCATCATAAAAACAGGAGGAATGATATTGATGAAAATGTTTGGAAAAGCCAAAAGGGTTTTTACCGTTTGCTGCGCGCTGGCGTTGCTGGCCCTGTTTGCCACCCCTGTTTACGCGGCCGGCGACCCGCTTCAGGTGATCAACAACCTGTCCGAATTTATCTTCGGGCTGATCCGCGCCATCGGGATGATCCTGCTGGGTTTCGGCATCGTGCAGATCGGCCTGTCGCTGAAATCCCACGATCCGAGCCAGCGCGCCAACGGCTTTCTGACCCTGGCGGGCGGCGTCATCATCACCTTTGCCAAGGAAATCCTTAATCTCATCACAGGAGGTTGATGCTCATGTTCAACAAATTCCCGATCACTGAAAACATGCACATTCATTCCCTGGACGGCGAACTGCGGGGAGCCACCATCCTGGGACGTTTGGGCGACAACGATTATCTTGCCGAATATAACGGCGTCAGGTGCCATGCCATCTACAACCCCTTTGTCAATCATTTCTATGTGGATGACAAGTATGGCGTCATCAAAGACAAAAAGCCTGTCAGAGACGAACCATGCCGGTAACGACACGAAAGCAGAGCCCGCGTTTCAGGCGCGGGCTCTGCCTTGGAAATGAGGTGAGTTTATTTGGAAAGCGGCAACTGGGTGATTGAGAACCTGAACAACGCCCTGGGAACCTGGAACGAAAAGCTGGCGGAAATCTGGCAGCTTGTCACCCAGTCCCCCACGGAATTTCGAGGCGGCGGCATCTGGTACGTCATTGCCGATATCCACGGCGCGTTGCAAGCCATCGGCCTGGCCCTGCTGGTATTGTTTTTTGTGATCGGCGTGGTCAAAACCTGCGGCAGCTTTGCCGAGGTAAAAAAGCCGGAACACGCCTTGAAGCTGTTCATCCGCTTTGCTTTGGCCAAAGGCGTAGTGACCTACGGGTTGGAGCTGATGATGGCGCTCTTTGACATTGCCCAGGGGATCGTCTCCACTATTATGGGCAGAGCGGGCTTCGGCACCACAAGCCAAGCCGTTTTGCCGCAGGCCATCGTGCAGGCCGTCGAGGAGTGCAGCTTCTTGGCGAGCATTCCCCTGTGGGCGGTGACGATCATCGGCAGCCTGTTCATCACGGTGCTGTCCTTTATCATGATCCTGGCGGTGTACGGTCGTTTTTTCAAATTGTTCCTATATACCGCCATCGCCCCCGTACCGCTGGCCTCCTTTGCCGGGGAGCCCAGCCAGAGCATCGGCAAAGCCTTCCTCAAAAGCTATGCCGCCGTCTGCCTGGAGGGGGTCATCATCGTCCTGGCCTGCGTCATCTTTTCCGTCTTTGCGGCCGCTCCGCCGGTGGTGGACGCCAGCGCCAGCGCCGTGACGATGGTGTGGAGCTATATCGGAGAGTTGATTTTCAACATGCTGATCCTGGTCGGCGCGGTGAAGATGGCTGACCGGGTGGTGCGGGAAATGATGGGACTATAATTTTATGTGGGAGGAAAACAAAATGAGTAGTAAAGCGATTTCAAGCAGCGATCCCAATGCTCTGGAAAAGCTGAATGAGAAGCTGGAAGCCTGCGAGAAACGGCAGGCGCATATGAAAGAGGTCAACGCCTATTACCGCAAGCTCGGCACTTGCAAGGGCTGCCCCGGTGTATCGGACGAGATGGCTGCTAAAATAGACGCGAAAATCGAAAGCTCGTCTTATTCGTGGGATAAGCAACCGTTTGCAAGCTATGAGCTGACCAACAACAATTCTGAGATAAAGCGGATAAAGCAGCGCATCAATGAGCTTGAACGACATCAGGAGGTCGGTTTTGTGGGATGGAAGTTTGCGGGCGGCGAGGCGGTAGTAAACAATGACATCAATCGCCTGCAGCTTTTTTTCGACGAGAGGCCGGACAAAGAAAGATGTTCCGTTTTGAAGCGCAAGGGCTTTCATTGGTCGCCGCGAGAGGGCGCGTGGCAGCGGCAGCTAAACGACAATGCCATCTATGCCGTGAACTATATCGATTTTGTCAAGCCCATTGACGGCAGGAGGCCGACGGACTTGCAGCCGAAAGCTCCGCAGCGGGATACCGGGGCGCGATGATAATGATGAATGATGCGGTGTGTGAAGTCATGGGGATTATAAAAAGGATACCGGACAATGAAAATCCGGTATCCTCACAATTTCTCATATATCCTTGAACGGAACGCCGTCCCCGTAAACAACAGGGTCCCCTGTTCTTGGGTCAAGCAAATCCCCCTGCTCGTTAAACTGAACTTTGTCAAGGGGTACGCCCATCTCTCTGGCCCGGCGAATCTGCCACGCGACATCATCTTCAAAGAATTTCTCGTCCCGTTTGCGCCGTATCGCCTTTATCAGCGACACAATCCAGCTTAACACGGTCAGGCCGAGCAATGAGAAAAGGATGATGTACGCTAACGTCTCATGCTCCACCGCCCACTTGTTCAGCACGGTGCTGAAAAGCAGGAAGCAAAGGACGGGAATCGTCAGCCGGAGCTTTCCTGCCGCTTTGAAGATGAAAGAAAGAATGAGCAGTCCCACCGTAAGGCAAAGAGAAATAAGGGCCGCGGCTGCCATAATGGTCACTCCTTTCCACATCGTCCGTATATTTCCATTATATCACGCAGCGCAAATATACAAATAAGACCGGAAAATCGACGCGATCTTGAACATGGCATTCAGCAGGAGCATCAGCAAAAATATGAAGATGGACGCGTACAGCATAAAGAAACCCTCCTTTCTCACGCTTATTATCGCGCGTCAAGAAAGGAAATGGAAGGATGCAAACGGATTATTTTGGCATATCCTGCGCTTTCAATTATTCCGCTTTTTCCCTAACAATTCTTCAACAGAAATATCCAAGGCTTTCGCAATGGCAACGATCTCATAATCCTGGACCAGACGGTACTGTCCTTCAAGGCGAGAAAGACTCGTCGGGCTGATGTCCAAGCCCACGGTTGGAGGCGTGATAGCCGATTGATTGGTTGTCATGCCATCATGCTTTTTATTAGTGCTAAATTTGAAAGGTGGAAAAAGAATGAATTTAGAAGCGTTAAGGGAGTCGGAATATAGAAAGTGCGCGGATGTACTGGCTGAATTGCTTGGCTTGGACGGGGATACCAAAGAAAGAATTCTGAAATGCTTTCAACGCACGGGAATCAAAAACTTTTTTCAGCATCTTGAATCGGCGGACTTAGCCCCTGAGACTTCCGGGAAGCTGCAAAGTATACAAGTCCTGATTGAGATATTGGACGACAAAAGGGGGCGGATATAATATGAGGCCAGACACACGGCATACCGAGAAATTTCTAAAAGGGCTGACAACTTTAACAGGTCTGCCCTACAAAAAGGTTCAGCAGTATGTAAAACAAAACAACCCCTTTAACATCTTGGAGCATCCCCGCATTATGGACCCAAATGAAAAGCAGCTCGAAAAGATCGGACTGCTCAACGAGTTCATTGCCTCCTACAACCTTTTAAAAATCTATGAGAACAATGAAAAAATTACCTTCAATTCATCAACCGCTGCAGGCCAATATTTTTACGCCCTCTTAAGCGGAATGAAGGATAGAGAACGATTTATGGTCGCTTTTTTAGATAGGAGCAATAACGTAATCGAAATAAAAACCATGTCAGAAGGAACTGTTGGTCAGACAGCCGTTTATCCAAGAGAAATATTAAAGTACGCCTTGGCCTGTGATTGCAATGCGGTCATTCTGGCCCACAACCATCCCGGAGGCTCCCGGAATTTTTCCCCGGAAGATAAAGCGTTGACCCATAGAATTGTGGATATTTTCCATCCTTTAGAGATCAAAGTTTTGGATCACATTATTGTGGGTGGTGGAAACTATTCTTCTATGGCAGACAGAGGAAGCATGCCTGACTACTGCAAAGATCCAGCAAATTATGAACCGGTTGCATTAGGCGCAATACCCATAGCAGAAAAGCGAAATAGATTTCAAAATACCCGCTAAGGGCGGAACTCTAAATATAGTGCGATACCAAAAAGACCGCTCGGCAATACCTAAACGGTATAGCCGAGCGGTCTTTTTTTAAAGAAACTTTATCAATCATTTTCGTCAGCGTTATGTCAAAGAGGTACGTTTCCTCCCTGTACAGCTATTTATCAATGCTGGGTTACTTGACATTGTTAAAATAATTATGATAGAATTAGGACGTACGTACGACCAATATCTTGGAGGTGCCACATGCAGCAAAAGACCGATAAAACAAACCCATCTGAGAAAATCCTTATAACGGCCTTTGAATGTCTTTCCACAAGAGGCTATGCCAATGTATCCATGCGAAATATTGCCGGGGAAGCCGGAGTCGCGTTAAGCCAAGTAACATACTACTATAAGAATAAAGAAAAATTGTTCATTGAAGTTATCAATATGATGACACTCCAATATTTACATGAAATAGAAGGAAATTTGGAATCTGTCACGGGTGAGCAAGAGAAGCTCGCGTCCCTCGTGCGGTTCTTTAAGGAACTGATCAGGGATAAACCAAAGCTTTTGAAACTTTTTGTTGATTTTATAGCGCAGGCTCTATGGATTCCGTCTTTTAGAGAACAACTGGACAGCTTATTTACTGAACTGACGAAGATTATTGAAAGAAACCTATTGACCTACACAAAAATCAATGAAAGATATCCTGGATATTCTCCTCAAACGGTAGCTAAATTAGTTCTTGGCGCTTTGATCGGAACATCTATTCAAATAATACTCGGTTCCGACCGGGACAGCGCCTTTGAATCCTTAAATTTGGCAGAGAGCCTATTAAATTAAGAGGGAGTGTGTATTATGTCAAACGCATTTGAAAAGACAATCAACTTAGGATTAGGGCTTTTATTGTATTCACGGGAAAAAGTGGAGGAAGTGGTTGAGGAACTGGTCGGCAGAGGCGAGGTGGCCAAAAAAGACGCCCGGCAGTTTGCGAGCGAGCTTATGCAAAGAGGCGAGGAACAGAGAGAAGAACTGAAAAAGCTGATTCAGGGTGAGGTCACCAAGGCTCTGGATCATGTAAATGTGGCGAGAAAAGAAGACCTTGTTACAAAAGATGAAATCAGAGAAATTGTCAGAGAACAACTGCTGCAAGTACTCCGGGAACAAGGATTTTTCAAAAGCGAGGGCGCCAAGTAAAGGGGATAAATGTTCAGAATGCCGGAAAAGTAGCAGGCTCAGGAAAAAGGGCAAATCAATCTAAATATGCTTTTGCTATGTGATGAAACGATAGAAGTGCCTCCTTTCCCCTCTGCTTAAATATTGCGGAATCGCGGGATAGAGTTGATATGATGAATTACAGGCGCATTCGTGCCAGAAGATATAAAGAAATCATTGCTGTTTTTACAAAACATGGTTTTGGATTGCTTGTAAAGCGACTTAGGCTTCCTTATCCTTTAAGGTCCAAAAATAGAATTTCAGACGTCGGAACTGCACCTGACACGGCCGGAGCTTCAGCAGGAAGAAGGCTGAAGATGGCCTTGGAAGAACTGGGTCCGACGTTTGTTAAACTGGGACAAATTTTAAGCATACGACGGGATATTTTACCGGCTGATATTATTGAAGAGCTTAAAAAGCTGCAAGACTCGGTGCAGCCGTTTCCTTTTTCTGAGGTAAAGACGCTCATTGAAACGGAATTTAATGACGCGCTGGGAAATATCTTTAAAGAATTTGACGAGGTGCCTGTAGCCGCGGCATCCATATCCCAAGTCCATCGCGCCAGACTGATTTCGGGAAAGCAGGTGGCCGTAAAGGTTCAGAGGCCGGAAATAGAAAGACTCATAGATCTGGACTTAAACATTTTGAAAGACATGGCACACTTTCTCGACCATCACACAAAATACGGGGAGATTTATGATTTTAGCGGTATGGTGGCGGATTTTGAAAACACGCTTAAAAATGAACTGGATTTTACCAAAGAAGGGGAAAACGCGGATGCCTTCAGGCTTAATCTCAGCCGGGACGAAGGCGTAACAGTCCCGAAAGTGAAGTGGATATATACGACAAAGCGGGTTCTCACCATGGAGTATTTTGAAGGCATCAAGATCAGCGATTCTGCCGCCTTGGATCTGGCGGGCATTAATCGGAGAAAGATCGCCGGGAGGCTTGCCGCCTCCATATGCAATCAAATACTCAGAGACGGTTTTTTTCATGCGGACCCGCATCCGGGCAATATTCAGGTCATGCCGGACGGCGCCATCATATTTCTTGATTTGGGGATGGTAGGTTGCCTCAACGAATCCCGGAAAAGAGCGATTTCAAATTTTTTTATCGGGGTTGCCTTCAAAGACAGTCGAATGGTGGTCAACTCCATTTTTGCTATGGAGGCCGCAACTTCTCGAAGCAATGTGAAAAGCTTTGAAAAAGACATCGATGCGCTGATCGAAAAGTACCTAACGATGCCTATGAACGAGATGAAAATTGATCAGCTGCTCCAGGAAATCTTTCATATTGCGTTTTTGAACCATGTAAAAACACCCCGTGAATTTGCTTTGCTTTCCAAAACATTGACAACTCTTCAAGGACTGTTGGAAAAATTAGCCCCGGATCTTAACGCCCTTGTTATCGCGGAACCTATCGCTAAAGAGCTGCGTTATCAGTCGCTTTCAGTCGAGCGAATGGGAAGCGGAATAAAAAAGAGCTTATTAGATTACTGGAATCTGTTGAGCGAATTCCCGGCCGCAATGCAAAGCCTTCTGCATAAAGCGGCAGATGCGGACTTTGCCGTTCAATTTGAGATGAAAGAGATAGATAAACTTCAAAGGCGATTGGAACGAATTTTCAACAGGATATCCTTCAGTCTGATTTTGCTTGCCGTAAGCATTATCATCGCCGGAGTCCTGATAAGCTCCGGCCTTAGTGCGGATAGAAGCAGCGAAATGTATTTTTTCAATATTACCGTCTTAAAAGTAGGTTTGGCATCGGCGGCTATTATTGTTTTGGTACTGGTGATCTCCATGATCAGGTCAAGAAACTGAAAATAACGCATAAAAGGAGCAATATTAAATGAACGGCTGGATCATTTCAAAATTAAGACTGGAACCGGATTCCTTCGCTGATGCGGAATACATGGACTGTATAAGCGGGCTGATCAACCATGAAATGGTCCGGTCGATGGGAAATTATATCCAACACAGCGACATCAATTGTTTAAAGCATAGCCTTTATGTGTCGTACAGCAGCTATCTTGTTTGCAGGCGGATGGGGCTTGATTATCGTTCGGCGGCCAGAGGAGGGTTGCTACACGATTTCTTTCTGTACGACTGGCATCTTGAAAAACCGTATAAGGGGCTGCATGGCCTGACGCATTCTCACGTCGCTTTGCAGAATGCGAATAAATATTTCCATTTAAACAAAGTGGAACAGGATATAATCCGAAAACACATGTGGCCTTTGACAGTAACACCGCCCAAATATAAGGAAGCATACATTGTGGCCGCGATAGATAAATATTGTGCATTTATGGAAACCTTCAATTTTGGAGAAAGAAAAAATGTGCGCAGGTTGCAAAGCCTATTGTGCTGTTAATGCGCCTTCCTTAGAAAGGATCAAAAAGCAAACCGAAAACGGCAATAGTGAATTACGTCAGACGGATACAGCATAAGATGAATTCTCGGATTACTTTGGGGGGGGCTCGGCTTAAATGTCTGATTCGAATATAACGAAACTAGCCCTTGCCAATTCATTGAAAGGGTTAATGGCAACGAAAGCTTTTAATAAGATTTGCGTCAGCGATATTGTGGATAACTGCGGACTAACAAGGCAAGCATTTTATTATCATTTCAAAGATAAGTATGATCTTATGAATTGGATTTATTATACGGAGACCGCCTGTTTTATGAGCTCCTATAACAAAGTGGAGCATTGGATGGATGGCCTGACAGATTTGTGCAATTATATGCGGCAAAATAAGACGTTCTATATCAACGCTCTTAACACAACCGGGCAAAATTCTTTTCAGGAATATCTGCATGATTACATCCGCGATATTTCGATATCTGTAATAGAGAGCATCAAAAACACAGAATTTGAAGAAGAAAAATGGGGATTTATTGTCGAATTTATTTCCACTGCTTTTGTCGGTCTGATTGTGCGGTGGGCCGACAATGGCATGAAAGATGATCCGGCAGAGTATGTAATGAAAATGCGCAGCTTATTTGACGGAAGCATTCTTTGTGAACTGGAAAGCCAAAGTGAAGGGATCGCCACGGAAAATCCGACCAAACCGGAATGATTATATGGCAGCCCATTATTTTTTATTTGTCAGTAATCAGATTTTAGCAATGTGAAAGCTGCACTGCCTGTAAAGCATTCCCAAACTGAAATTGGAGCAGGTAGTATGAAAAATATTATTGATTACGCAATAGAAGAAAGTGATACTTTTAAAAATAGAAAATTTAACGCGGCTGACAGCCTGGTTTTATCCCAATTGGCGTATCTGCGTTTTGATAAGTTCGTACCCGGTTTATTTGATACCGCGACGCCGGTAAGCATAAAAGAAATAGCAAGCAAGGAAAACCTGGATATGCTGTTTCGTGATACATGGAACAGTAAAAACAACCGGCATCTATTCTTTGCGCTGGCAAACAGTTCAATGTTTCGTGACTTGAAAATGGTTTTTTATGTCAATAAAATAGACAACAAGACTGAGAAGCATTTCTCAGCCATTACGTTTTTGCTGGATGACTGTTCAGCCTATATCGCTTATCGCGGAACCGATTCAACCGTTATTGGATGGAAAGAGGATTTTAACATGGCATTCATCAACCCTATTCCCTCGCAGGAAGAAGGCGTCGCCTACCTGAATGCCGTTGCCGATAGAATTTCATGCCAATTAAAAATTGGCGGACACTCAAAAGGAGGAAATATTGCGGTCTATTCCTCGATAAAATGCCGCCAGCCCGTTCAAAAGAGGATCACGCATGTCTTTAGCCACGATGGACCCGGATTCAGGGATGAAGTTTTTCAATGCCACGAGTATTTAACTATAGAAGACCGAATCAATAAAACCTTGCCTCAGTCATCCATAATCGGAATGCTATTGCAGAATCAGGAACACTATTCTGTGGTGAAAAGCAATCGCATCTGGTTTATGCAGCATGATTCTTTTTCATGGCTAATTGACGGCAGTGATTTTCAATATGTTCAATCGGTTAAAAAAAGCGCGCTTTTTATGAACGGGACGCTAAACCAATGGATTAACTCCTTTGACGACCAAAAACGGGAGTTGTTTGTCAATACTCTTTTTCAGATTATCCAAGCAACAAATGCCAAAACATTTTATGATCTGACCGGAGATTGGCCCCAAAAGGCTGTTGCTGTGCTTGGCGCAATCAGAGGTATTGACGATGAGACAAGGAAGTTTGTTTTTCAAACCATAAGGGCGCTGTTTGCTTTGGCTGGTAAAAATATACGAGAAATGGGCTCGGAGAATAGTTAATAAGCCTGAAACCCGTAAAGCTGAAAAATGCGCTGAACATTCACTCTTTGTTAGCCCAAGGTAGTTCTTTCCAAGAAAACATCACTATGCCAATTGCCAAAATTATTACAGATATCAACTGAGATGTTGACAGAATTCCGACGCTGCCCCTGTAATCGTTTCTAAAGAATTCTATTATGAATCTTCCCACACTATAAAGAATGAGGTATAAAGACCCTACCTTCCCCGTTCTCCGGTCTTTTTGAGCATAAAATAACAATACTATCGCGATCAAGAAGTCTCCTGCACTTGAAAACAATTGGGTTGGTATAAGTTTAACTCCATTAGGTGCAAAAGATGAATTGTGAAAAACTATACCAATGAGGGAATCTGTTTCACGTCCATAGCAGCATCCGGCAAGAAAACAACCAATTCGACCAAATCCTTGTGCCAGTGCTACGGATGGCGCTGTTAAATCAAAGTATTGAAAGAAATTAACTCTTTTTGATCTACAATACATCATAGCCGCTAATATGCCGCCAATTATGCCTCCATATACTACGAAACCGCTCCCGGATACAATCCGCATAGGTTCATTGAAAAAGGCATTTATTTCTACTAAACAATAAAGCAGTTTTGCTCCAATAAATCCGAATATAAGGGTTACAACTCCTAAACTATACACGAAATCTCCATCAAACCCTCTTTTTTTTGCCCGTTTACCCGCTGTTATCAAAGCGCATAAGATGCCGATCCCTATCATTAGCCCGTAGCCGTGTATTGATATGAAACCAATATTAAATATTTCGTTATACATGATTATAACCTCACAAAATTGAATGCTATCTGTGTTCGTTTTTTACTCTGGGCATTATTCAAAACCCACTCTTTTTTTATCCGCTATTGTTTGAAAAAATCATTATCATAAAGATGTTTTATTATGACTACGGTAACAGGCAGAGCAAGTATTCCGATTAATCCGAAGACCTTTAATCCGATATATATGCATATTAACATGACAAGAGGATGCAGCCCTATTTGTTTTCCTACCAACTTGGGTTCCAATATATTACGGACTATAATTATGATGAGGTATAATACCGCAAGCCCAATGGCAAGCGGTATATTACCTTTTATAAGTTCAATAATGAACCATGGAACGACAACGCTACCCGTACCAAGCACGGGCAGTATGTCGATGACGGCAATCAAAGCGGAAATGGTAATTGCCCCGTCCACCTTCAAGATAGAGAGCCCCACTGCAAGCTCAATAAATGTTACGGCCATCAAAATTGCATAAGCTTTGACATACTTTAAACCGATGCCGGTGGCAAAAGCTTTTATCTCAGCCAAAAGGTTTTGTTTTTGAGACGGAAACAACTTAGCAATATACCCTGTAATTTTATTGTAATCCATAGCAAAAAACAGGGATGAAATGACCGCAAATATGATAGATAGGAACAGCCCTGGTACAAAAGATGCCGAGGATGCTATGAACCCAATCGTCTTTGAGGAGATACTGGAAATGAACGATCCCACAGATTGAGATAAAGAATCTGCCATATTTTGAATTGCCTGGACCATCATAGGATCAAGTTGGGCTGTTATTCTTTCTGCATTATCAAAGATTTCATTAATTGCAGGCTCAATATCCATCGCATATATTTCTGGGAGCTTGATGATACCATCTTTTAGCTCGGCAAGAAACCTTAAACCGATCCAGGATACAAAAAAGCCCGACACACTATAGAATAGCATAATCAGGATAACCGCAACAGCCTTTTTGTGAACATGCAATTTTTCTGATGTAAAATTTATTACCGGCTTCAAAAGCAAAGCCACTATAAAACCAATAATAAATGGCATCAATAAGCCAAGTACATATTTTATTACAATAAATACAATAGCGATAATCAAGGCAAAGTAGATGAAATTAATAATGAAACTTTTTTTCTTTTCTATGGTCATACTTTTATTGTCATAAAACATGATCAGAAGCTTGTACAGGGCCGTGTGCTCTGAAGTATTCCAAGAAGCGATTTTGTAAGCTCATCTTTTGCCTTGATATATTCACAATAGACCCTTTCCGCCAGGTTAATCGCAGGTAGCCGTCGCCGGAGAGAATTTTTTCACTGATAACCCGCATATCCCGGAACCATTCCAGCGTAATCAAAGGCTGGCCGTTTTCCCCTCTTATATTGCACGCAAAGGTATATACGGCGTCCCTGCACGTATCCGAAACGCCGTTTTCGGCGATATATACGCAGAAGAGATTGCCGAGGCCGATCGCGGAGCGGATATATTCCAGAGTAGTCAATTGCTTCATAGTATCCTCGTTATAATTTACATGGAAGCCATATAAGCAGTGGTTCTGTTTTAATAGCCGGAATGCAGTTTTATCACTTCCACAGCTAAAATCCGTACCCATTATCTGTACGGAAATCATCATATTATGGATTTTGCCGAGAGACTTGGCAGTTTGCTCCGAAATTAAGCCGGGAGATACTTTCAATATGAACAGGCATTCATCAAACCGTTTGGCGATTTCACATATGGTTGGTATATCGTTCTTTTCGTGCGGACAAGCGATATAGCTGTGAATGCCCAGTTCCCGCCCTTCCCCTATGAAATGCTCCATCTGATGAAAAAAATCTGCATTGGATTTGTAGATATCAAAAATCAGAAGCCAGGGAATAGGAACCCCTAAATAATCCTGCTTTTTTTTCAGCTTGTTGGCCCCATATACCAGGCTGCTGTATCCCAAATTCAGACCGACTTTTTTTATCGTATCGTTGTTAACATCGGAAATCATTCTTTTAAGCAGCGAATTATAAGGATTATTTGGATTGGCAATGACCTTTTTGGCGGCATTAAAAAACCATTTCTGATTTTCGCTTGTTGAAAAAAGCAGGCCCAAATCAATCAAATTCCTTATGCTGCGGTTTGTGTTGCTTTTCATATCTTCCATAGCTTTGCTGACCGCTATATTGATTGTCCGCCTTATCAGCCTATGCTGCAACTCCAACACCGACAACTCCCTTCCATAACCAAGTACATTATTTAATATACCCCAAAGCGGGGAGGCGCTCTATTGACAGACATCTGCATGTGTAAAGAATCTTTACACATGCTTTTTTTGTCTAATTACTCAAAATATGCTCTATGCTACACTTTCCCATAGATAAATTTGATTGGAGGCGTGTGGCATCATGAACAAAATTATCGGTTCTACAGGGATGAAGCTGGCATATGCGTACTTAAATTCAAATCCTGAAAAAAATATGCCCAAACTCATGGATTGGGTAGACCGCCTTGCTATAAATAACGCAATGGAAGGGCAGCGTAAGGCGGTCCGCAAGATCATCGAAGATAAGGACAACAACGGGTATAAGCTGATTTCCAGTATGTGGACAGACATTGATCCTGGGGTGCGTAAGGCGTTTTTCAATAACTTCATATTGAATGAAACCTTCATCGGAGGGTCCATACAGGAGAGAAACCGGGAAAAGTACGGCTGTAATATACCATGGGCCATCCTGATGGACCCCACCTCGGCCTGCAACCTCAAATGCACAGGCTGCTGGGCGGCGGAGTATGGCAATAAGATGTCCATGAGCTATGAAACACTGGATGGCATCATTCAGCAGGGTAAAGAACTGGGTGTATATTTCTTCAACTATTCCGGCGGAGAGCCTCTTGTCCGCAAAACGGATATTATACGTCTTTGTGAAAAGCACGGTGATTGCCAATTTCTTGCGTTCACGAACGGCACGCTGATTGATGAGACGTTTGCTGACGAAATGCTGCGCGTCAGGAATTTCATACCCGCCATTAGCATTGAGGGTTTTGAAGACGCGACGGATTTCCGCCGCGGCAGGGGCACTTATCATGCGGTTATCCGTGCTATGGAGGTCCTCAAACGAAAAAAACTCCTCTTCGGCGCTTCCCTCTGCTATACGCGGTATAACACCGAGGCGATCGGCAGCGAAGAATTTTTTGATTTCTTGATCGACAAAGGGGTGAAATTTGCGTGGTTTTTCACCTATATGCCGGTGGGGGCGGATGCGGCGACCGATCTGATGGCAACCGCCGAGCAGCGCGAGTTCATGTATCGCCAGATCCGTCATTTCCGCCAAACAAAGCCGCTGTTCACCATGGATTTCTGGAACGATGGAGAATATGTGCAGGGCTGCATCGCTGGCGGACGCAGGTATCTGCATATTAATGCCAATGGGGATATCGAGCCATGCGCGTTCATCCATTATTCGGACTCCAATATTCATGAAAAAACGCTTCTTAAGGCGCTGCAGTCTCCGCTGTTCACACAGTACCACAGGAACCAGCCCTTTAACGACAACCACCTGCGGCCCTGCCCTCTCCTGGACAATCCGGGCAGACTGACGGCGATGGTGGAAGCATCCGGTGCGACCTCGACTGATTTCGTCAAACCGGAGGACGTGCATAGCTTGAGCGGTAAGTGTGTGAATGCCGCTGAGAAATGGGCTGTTACTGCGGAAAGGCTGTGGGGTGAATCACACAACTGCGCCTGTTGCGCGCAATGCGGTGATGAGGCTCAAAAGGCCGTCGGTTGAAAGAAACCGGCGCTTTCCTCCAGTCTCAAAAACTCATTCTGGCGTACGCTTGCCATAAAAGCGGCTGCCGTGGTGCAGGGGGTTTACTATGATAAATGATTTTATTATTTTCACTGATGCCGCATCGGACCTTCCGACAGAATTGATTGAGACCCATGGAATTTCTGTTTTACCTATGTGTTTTGAAATAGACGGTAAAAGCTACCGTCATTATCCTGACGACAGAGAACTCGGATATTCCAGGTTTTATCAGATGCTTCGCTCTCTTCATGTTAATAAGGAGGGCCATCTCATCCTGAAAGAGAAAGTGCGAGGCCGCCGCAAATCCCTTGTAGAGTTTGCCGACCATATGGAAAAATTCTGTGTTAGCCCGGAGAAGCAGACGATTTTCATCGGCCATGGAGACTGCATTGATGATGCAGGTACCCTTGCATCTATAGTTGAGCAAAGATTTGCCCTAAAAAATATAGCTGCAAGCTATATAGGACCAATTATTGGGGCGCATACCGGACCTGACGTGGTGGTTTTGAGCTTCTTTGGCAGTGAAAAATAGCCTGAAAAAGAGGATGAATCAATTGTTTATTTTAGCAAAATACTTTTTATGGTTTATTGCATATAGCTTTTTGGGATGGGTCTATGAATCCGCAATTTGCTCAATAAGTGAACGAAGCCTTGTAAACCGTGGATTTTTGAATGGCCCTTTATGTCCGGTATATGGTTTTGGAGCATTAGCTTCCATATTTATGTTGGATATGAGAACAGACAATCTTATTATTCTGTTTTTTGCCGGAACGCTTATAGCCTGTACGGTTGAATATATCACCGCAGTTTTGCTGGAAAAACTGTTTGATGCAAAATGGTGGGATTATTCTAATTACTGGTTCAATATCCAAGGACGTGTCTGTCTTATAGGGGCCGTAGTTTTTGGTGTTCTCGCGGTGCTGCTTATCAAGTATATTCATCCGTTTGCCGGAGGCCTGATTGGCCAACTGCCTTCTTGGTGGCAGATTGTTTTATCAATCGTTATTTTTATTTTTCTCATGCTGGATTTGTATATAACTGTGCGTCATCTTCTGGTTCTGAACAGCAGACTGAAAAAGATGCAGTTGGCAATAAACCAATTTTTGAAACAGTACGCACAACAGGCTGGAGAACTTAAAGAGTCTATTATGAACAAATTTGAAAAAAGTGAATTTTATAACGAACGTATTAAATCTTTAATCAGTCTAAGTCGGTTTCAGAGTATAAGAATTATTAGGGCGTTCCCAAGCTTGCGATTCATCAACTATGATGATGCATGGCAAAAGCTTAAAAGCATTTTGTTAGGCTCTGATAGCAGGAATTAGAAATTCGCGTTTAAGGGGCTATATGCCCAAAGAGGGAAGATAATCGATCCTCTGGCTGATAAGCTTCTGGTTACATCAGCTTTGATTTGTTTAGTGCAACTAGGCAGTATTGCGGGAGGGCTTGCCATAGTAATTCTGGCGAGAGAATTTGTAATTACCAGCTTAAGATCTATTGCGGCTAGAGACGGTATAATCATTGCTGCAGAAAGATCGGGAAAAATAAAAACAGTATTGCAAATGTTGGCTCTATCGGTTATTTTGCTGCGCAATTGGCCTTTTTCAATTTTCACCGATTTACCTATCGGAGATTATTTGCTTTGGCTTGCTGTAGGCATGACCTTGTATTCGGGAATTGAACATATTATTAAAAATAAAACATTACTTCTGCCAAAAAGTTCAAGAATGAAAAACAGCCCAATATTCAGCACTATAGCAAAAGTAAAGCTGAACATAGGGCGTTTATTGATATACAGCTACTGTATCAAGAAAAGGTGAAAATTTTAGGTAAGGCGAGGAGTGATTCTGGTGACAAAAACAACGATTGTAGGGGCCGGTAGTTGGGGTACGGCTTTATCATATTCATTGGCATCCAACAAAAAAAAAGTAACTCTCTGGGGAAGAGTAGAGGATGGGATCAATGAGGTAGCAGAAAGTAGGCAGAATCCCCGTTTCCTTCCCGGCGTTATTTTGCCGCAGGAAGTAGAAGTGTCCAACGATCTGGAGAAAGCCCTTGCCGGAGCAAAAAATGTTGTACTGGCTGTGCCCTCTCATATCGTACGGGAAGTAACACATAAAATTGCCGGTTTTTTAGAGCCTGGCTGTATCGTTATCAACGTAGCCAAGGGGATAGAAACGGAGACCTTACTGCGCTTGTCTCAGGTGATTGAAGAAGAGCTCAGCGGTAAAAACACTCATATTTCTGTCTTATCCGGACCCAGTCATGCCGAAGAAGTCGGACGTGGCGTCCCCACAGCTGTAGTGGTGGGCGCTAAAACTCGCCAAGTAGCTGAAAAAGTACAAGATCTCTTTATGTCTCCGCTTTTTCGGGTCTATACAAACCCTGACCTGGTGGGAATCGAATTGGGTGCAGCTTTGAAAAATATCATCGCCTTGGCTGTTGGAATCACGGAAGGTCTGGGCTATGGTGATAATTCAAAAGCGGCACTGATCACTAGGGGTTTGGCGGAAATCACCCGTTTAGGTGTGGCGGCCGGAGCGAACCCGCTGACCTTTGCAGGACTGACGGGTGTGGGTGACTTAATCGTAACTTGCACCAGCATGCACAGCCGTAATCATCGTGCCGGTATCCAGATTGGGCAAGGGGTTCCCCTGGATGTAGTCCTGGAGCGGATGGGTATGGTTGTGGAAGGTGTGAGGGCTACCCAGGCAGCTTATCGCATGAAGGATGTTTATCAGGTCGCTATGCCTATCTGCGAGGAAACATACAATGTCCTCTTTAATAAAAAAGACACCAAAGAAGCGGTCATGGATCTGATGCTACGTCAACGTACGCATGAGGTCGAAAAAATTGTGATGAATCCACCTTCTTAGCCAAGTGGATTAAGCTTTGACGTGTTTCTCGGACGTGCTGGAGTAAAAACCTCACTGTTGAATTATAAAGTAACTAATTTATTGGAGGTAAATTCTGTGTCCTTGCAGGACTACAATTAGCTTTTATGCAAGATAACTGAATAATTGCATATAGAGTGCTATGTCGAAAAGGCGTAGGCTGCAAGGAAAACCTTGCAGCCTACGCCTTTTCATTGTCGCTTTTTGCTGGATACGAAGGAAAAACAACAGCTTTTGTTATTAAAAGGAAGACAATATTAAAAAATTATTTTTCCAAAACCCTGTATTTCGTCTTTCTCATTTTAATGTATAGGGCGAGAGGGCAAGAAAGCTTCCCCCTTATGGTCTTTGATAAGTGAATAGGTGTCTTTCCGGCACGTTCCCCGTATGCCCTGAAAAGGGAAGCCAGATTGCAGGTACGCCAAGACCACCTGTCCGGCGTCAGTCCGGATTACAGCCGATGTATCCCTGCTGTCATGGATTGGATGAAAGTAAGGTGCGAGCGATCAATACCCGTGCAATGATAAATGCCGGTTGCATTTAAGGTGAAACATACGGAGGGATAATGATACTTCCGTCCAGCCACAGTCCGAGCGTTCACAAACCGTCGCAGGCAATGGGGGCGGCCTGTCAGTATGGGGGGAGGTGAAATTCCTATGAGGACGATCAGCCGCCGTCTGCCGGATAAGCCCGTAAAACGATGGAACCGAAACAGAATGTGGTATAGGGTATGTCCTATTAAAGCGTATATCGCTTGTATTTTTCGCCGGAAACAAGGTTTTCTGGGACCCATCGACCTTGTAGACGACTTTTCTCAGTTTTCGGGATCGGTCCTGCAAGATTTCTCGGGGGAACTTCTGATTGTAACGAGCTTTTGTATGTGTCGCATCGACAATGATCGCTTTACTTTGGATAATGCCCTTTTCGATTGCAATTTCCACGGTCTTATTGACCAGCATGTCGAGCAGATTCAGGTCCTTCAACCGTAGCTTTCGGAACTTGGTTAACGAACTGGCGTCTATTACCGGGTCTTCCGGTGCAATACCAAGAAAATACTTGAAAGACATATCGTATTTAGACCGCTCAACGATATCAACATCGGATAACTCACATATTGCTTTGAGCAGCAAGTACTTGAACATCCGAATCGGATCAATCGCATTTCTTCCGTTATCCAAACAGTAGTTCGCTTTTAGCTCCTCATACACACAGGAAAAGTCAAATAATTCGTTAATTTATCGCAGCATGTTATCCTTGGGAATAACCAAGTTATAAAGTTCAAGATATGGACTTACGATCAGTGTTTGCTGTGGTTGAATCATTTGGCTCACCTGCTCCACTTAACAATGTTATCAAAATCCAAGGCAAATCAATTTCATACACATAGAGAGCTATGCCAAAGATGAAACCATCCCCTGGAAGCGGATCATCCTTGCGGAAGGAGCAAAAGGCCCTATTATCGCCGAGGTTAAATACTTACGCTGTGTAGCTTCTTCCAGTACAACAAAATATGGTAACTATGTGGCGCCCACAGGATGGGTATGGCTTTACAAATGTAGAACAAATTGTTTCAACCCTTATCGGGCCAAGCAAAAAGACCACCCAAACTGCCTCTTAAAAAATAATAAAAAGGAAAACGGAGCCTGGTTTGCATGGGGCTGACTGATACTGACTATCTGTTTAAGAATCAGTACAACGACTAGTTCTTAAGCAGTCCTGTTTTGACCCAGGAACATGACAGCCAGCATACCCGGACCGGTATGCGATCCTACTACGGGTCCCGTATAATTAATTATAACGTCTTTTGCATTTACTTTATCAATGATTATCTTTTTAAGAAACTCTGCATCTTCGAAACAATCTCCATGACAGATAAAAATAATTTGCTCCTCAGAATTAATAATTCTTTTTTGCAGTTCTTCCGCTAGGACATTAAGAGATTTTTTTCTGCCCCTAACCTTTTTTGCAAAGGTAAGTCCCCCTTGATTATCGACAAAAAGAATTGGTTTAACTTCTATTATTGTTCCAAGAACGGCAGTCGTACTCGAAATTCTCCCTCCCCTTTTTAGGTGATTCAAGTTATCTACCGTAAACCAATGATTGACTTTAAGTTTATTGCTCTCAACCCAAGTAATTATCTCTTCCTTTGATTTTCCTTGTTTGAGCATTTCGCATGCATAATAAACAATTAATCCTTGCCCTATCGTAGCACTTCTGGAGTCAATCACCACAATATCCGCATTTGGATTTTCATTCATAATGATGCTTCTTGCAATTAGAGCGTTAATATATGTGTGGCTCAAGGCGGAAGAAAAACCAATATAAATAATTGAGTATCCTTCTACTATATATTTTCTAAAAATTTCTTCAAAGGTAAAAGGTGTAATTTGAGAGGTTGTAGGCATTTCCCCCATACGTATTTCATTATAAAATTCCTTATAGCCCATTGACTCACCTAAGTCATCAGTATAGCTTTTACCTTTAATATGAAATGTAAAAGGCACAATAACTAATTCATTTTTCCTAAGATATTCTTTTGGTAGATCAAAATTAGAATCAGTAATAATCTTTATCTTCATATAGATTTCTCCCATAATATTTTTTTTGACACTTCACCTTGAAAAATACAGCTAATTTTTAGCTTATAACTCATATTCAAGAAAACAGAAAATCCCAATTCAGGATTTATGGGGCACCCTAATAAACTAATAGATGCGGCAAGATCTTAGCGACTAATGGTAATTTTTTTGTCGTACTGGACAAACCTACCCTGGTATGAGACAATAGTGTGGGCAAAATGTAAGATTCAGGAGGACCCGCTATGTTGAATATATTTGACGAAGATCCAGTGCTATTGTGCGGTAGGGAATTTACAGTTCTAGAACTGCAAAATATTCAGGAAACGGTGCGTATGTTTCCCCTTCTTAGTCAGCGGGAATTGGGCTTAACAATTTGCGAGAATTTAAATTGGATTGCTCCTAACGGTCGGTATAAGATTGATGCTTGCCGACAACTCTTGATTAAATTAGAAGCACAAGGTGCGCTGAGATTGCCAGACTTGCGGAAAACCCTCCCAGGTAAGAACACAGTTATCCCAAGTGTACGCACTGATGCTAGGGACTCATTTGTAGGCACGCTTTCTCAGTTTGAGCCCATTCACCTAGAAGCTGTACGTAAGATAGAGGACGTCCGCCTCTGGAACGAGTATGTTATGCGTTATCACGTGCTAGGATATAAGCGTCCATTTGGTGCCCATCAAAGGTATTTTATCGTGTCACAGACCGGTTCAGAATACCACCGTGTGGGTTGTCTGTTATTTGCCGCCTCTGCTTGGGCATTGGCCGAACGGGATAACTGGATTGGCTGGAGCCAGGGCGATCGAAGTCAAAGGCTGCACTTAGTAGTAAATAACACCCGCTTTCTAATTTTTCCTTGGATTAAAATTAAGAATCTTGCCAGTAAAGTCTTGTCTATGGCAGTTAAACAGATTGGCTACGACTGGCAGGAACGCTATGGGTATAAACCGGTTTTACTCGAAACCTTTGTGGATTCAGCGAAATACAGGGGTACCTGTTACAAGGCAGCGAACTGGATGTTCATCGGCGAAACGGTAGGCCGGGGTAGGATGGACCGTAATACGCAATATCTCTCCAGCCCGAAAAAGATTTTCGTTTACCCTTTGGTTAAGGATTTTCGAGGGAAATTAAGAGTTAAATCAGGACAGGGAGATAGCTCAGATGCCTAAAAAGCAAGACTTTTCACGCTTCACACCGTCCACAATATGGTAGCACTGGACAAACTTCAAACAGTGTAGTATGATATTTTTAAAACCGCTTGCCAAAGTGAGGAGAGATGTATCATGCAACTAGAGAAAATTGATTTGAAGAGTGTGCGAACCTATACGGATGGCCGTTTTCAACTTTTTGTTGGATTGTGTGAAAAGATAGGCTTGCCACAAATTATTAATAAACATATGGAAAAGGCAACAGGTCGCCCCATGGATATTCCTCCTGGTATTGAAGCCATGATTTTAATGGCACCAATGGCAGAAGAAGGGTACAAGCCCCTGTATCAATTGAATGATTACTATTGCACCAAGGATTTGGAAGGTATTTTTCACTTTCCAGTGAAAGAGGAACAAATTAAAGACGACCGCTTTGCATATTTTCTGGATGTCTTCTATGAGGCAGGGTGCCGTAAGATCTTTTCGGAGATCTGTGCCAACGCTTTGCTGAGCTATGGAATACGAATCAAGAACATCAACTATGACACCACATCGTTTGTGATGTGGGGAGACTATGAAACCGTAGAAGGTAAGACCGGAGTGATAACCATTGATTTTGGCCACAGCAAAGACCGTCGACCCGATAAAAAGCAAATTAAGCTGGCTATAGGGACAGGAGACGGAACCATTGTAGATGCTAAAGTGTTATCAGGAAATGCCGACGACAAGACTTTTAACCAGGAGAATATCGCCGACGCAGCGGAACTTTTGGACAGGCTTCATGTCGACAAGAGCGATTTTTATTATATTGCCGACAGTGCCTTGTTTAGTAAAGATAACATCCAAAAGATGAAAGCAGCGAAAATGAAGTTTATTACCCGGATGCCGGATAATGTCAAAGAAGCAAAGGCACTTATTGAAAAAGGGTTCGGTGAAAACGGCAAGAAGGTTGTTTACCGGAATGCTCACAACAAGGATGTGGGGTACGTTGTCGAGGAAAGCACAGGAGTCTATCAAGGACACGCCTTAAAATATGCGGTTGTCTACTCCACTGCTCTTGAGCCAGCCAAGGTCAAGAGCACTGAGAAAAAGGTTCAGACCGAAAAAGATCGTCTCGATCGCGAGATCAGGAACTATCAAAAACGAATCTTTGCATGTGTAGAAGATGCAGAGCGGGAAATAGCGCTCATACAAGATAAAAAGCTATTAAAGGCTAACTTTCACAGCATCAACGTAACAACGAAATCTGTGGAAAAAAAGCGGCGGGGTCGTCCGTCTCTGGATCCATCAAAAAATCTGATGACCACTGATTACCAGCTTTATATTGCCTGTCAACAAGACGGTACCTTAATCAAAGAGCATATCCGTAAGGAAAGTACGTTTATTTTAGCGAGTAATGATCTTGAACTTTCTGCGGAGGCCATGCTTCTGGAATACAAGACCCAAAGCAATGTGGAAAAACGATTTCAGCAATTGAAAAATCCGCATTTTGTCAATTCACTTTACCTTGACAAGCCGCAAAGGGTTGAAGCACTGGCCTATCTCATTCTATTAACCATTATGATACTCTCAGTGATGGAACAAGTGGTAAGGAAAGGTTTAAAGGAAGAAAATGAAACGGTCGTTGGCACTGGAAAAAAGATCAAAAAACAGCCGACACAGTTGATGATCCTGCGGATATTTTATAATATCTTGTATCAGTACTATATTGATAATGGGAAAACGGTAAGAAGGTTACTTGAACCACTCAACGACAGCCAAGCGAAGATCGTTCGTTATTTAGGCATACCAGAATCAGCCTTTGCTTGGAATAGCGTATAGGTCGAATCGTTAAAATTACCATATTAAAACATTCAAAATCATCCCCGGTGTTTTCTTGAATATGAGATGTAACATGGAAAAGTTCCACTTCAGAATTAAACTGCTTTGCTAGTTTTAATGCAGT
>NZ_JCAIJG010000026.1:0-45548 GCF_059735615.1 Desulfosporosinus sp. Tol-M2 | reverse complement strand
GAAAACAACTGGGCGGGTACTTGCGGGGCGGAGATGTTGTTGCGTTGATCGGGGATCTGGGTGCCGGAAAGACGGCCTTTGCGCAAGGGGTAGGCGAAGCATTCGGTATCAAAGGCCCCGTGACTAGCCCGACCTTTACCTTAATACATGAGTATTCAGGACGAATTAAGGGCTCAGAAGTGCGTTTGGTTCATATGGATCTATATCGGTTACAATATCCGGAAGAGGCGGAAGTGATTGGAGTGGGAGATGCGTTCCAGGAAGATGCCGTTTGTCTCATTGAATGGCCGGATATTATTGAAGACTTTTTGCCGGAAGATCGCTTAATCGTCGAGATTCTGGGGAGTGGAGAACAGTTGCGGGAGATAATCTTTCGAGCGGACGGAAGCGCCTGGGAGCAGCGTCTTAGAGAAATGATGGAAGTCATTTCATGATTCAGCCGCAAAAAGCGGCGATGGAGAGAGTATGTTCAGTGAAATTAGCGTATATGAGCGTAGACGAAGAGCAGTGAAGCGGAGAAGATTGGATAGAGAATAATAAATATTAAGCGTGAACATGTGATTTGAAAAAGTTCGGAGGGTCCGATGAAATATTTAACGATTGATACTACAACGAAAGTTACTGCAGTCTCCTTGGCGGAAGATGGGCGCCTTATAGCCGAGGGCTTTTTACATACTACCAAGACCCATTCGGAGCGTCTCATTCCCATGCTTGACCAACTGCTTAAAGCTGCCTTCTGGACCCTGCAGGAGTTAGAGATGATCGGGGTGGTGCGAGGTCCGGGTTCGTTTACTGGAATTCGGATAGGAATCGCAACGGCACAGGGATTAGCTCAAGTTCTAAAACTCCCGCTGCTTGCCGTATTGTCGCTTGATACCCTGGCTTGGGCCGGTTTGGGGAGAACGGAAGACATTGTTCCTATCCTGGATGCGCGCAAGAATGAGTGGTATACGGCACGTTACCGCTGGGCGAAAGGGCAAGAAAAAGCTGAGTGTTTGACGCTCCCTCAAGCCATACCTACAGACCTTTGGCTGGAACAATTGAGAGGTCTGGACCGTCCGATTTGTTTTGTTGGAGATGCCACTGAAAAATATACGGTGCGAATCGAGGAGGTCTTGGGAGGGAACGCAGTGATTTTGCCGGAGTATGTGAGCTTACCCCGTGGCGCGTATGCGGCGCGAGCGATTTGGCAGCGTTGGCAAGAAACGGGCGTTGGGGAATTTGTTGAACCGCTCTACATTCGTTTTTCTGAGGCGGAGGTCAATTGGGCGAAGAAAGAGGAAGCCCGCAGGAGAACGGATCATGAATAAAGGGATTGTACGTCCCATGCACATAGACGATCTGGAAGCCATTCTGGAAATCGAGCGTGTCTCATTCGCGATACCTTGGTCTTTGGAGTCCCTTAAAATGGAGCTTAAAGATAATGAGTATGCGCGGTATCTTTGTATAGAGTTAGAGGGTCAAGTGATCGGGTACATGGGTCTTTGGTTCATCCTTGACGAAGGGCATATTACGAATATTGCCATTACTCCGAACCGCCGGGGGCAACATTGGGGGGAGTTTTTGATGCGTTCAGTGATGAATAAAATGGCGGATGAGGGTATGGAACGGATGACTCTTGAAGTACGCGCTTCCAACAGCCTGGCCCAATCTTTATATAAGCGCTTAGGCTTTAGTATTGCGGGGGTTCGCAAAGGGTATTATGTGGATACTGGGGAGGATGCGCTGATTATGTGGGCGGAATTGGGAAGAGAAGTGAATGTGACGTGAAGGGGAGTCCAAAAAGCGGGATTGTAATTTTAGGGATCGAAACAAGCTGTGATGAAACATCTGCGGCTGTTCTGGTTAATGGAACGGATTTGCGCAGTCATGTCATTTCTTCTCAAATAGTGACGCATCAGAAGTATGGAGGGGTTGTACCGGAAATTGCCTCCCGCGAACACAGTCTTCACATTCAACCRGTTGTGCAAGAAGCTTTGGAAACGGCAAAGGTTGGTTTTTCAGATTTATCGGCCATTGCGGTGACCTATGGTCCCGGGCTTGCAGGATCGCTCCTGGTAGGGGTTTCAGGAGCGAAGGCTATGGCTTATGCCGCTGGAATTCCGCTGCTGGGCATCAATCATTTAGAGGGGCATATTTATGCTAATTTTCTCCATCATCAGGAGCTTGAATTTCCCTTCCTGGCGTTGTTGGTTTCCGGAGGACATACGCATCTCATTTTCTTTGAAGCCCATGGTCAGTATCAGGTTTTGGGGCACACACGCGATGATGCGGCGGGTGAGGCACTTGATAAAGTAGCCCGGACTTTAGGGTTAGGTTATCCGGGAGGGCCCCAGATTCAAAAAGTGGCTAAGGATGGAGATGCGCAAGCGTTTAAGTTCCCGCGGGCCATGCTGGAACCGGATAGTTTGGATTTTAGTTTCAGTGGTATGAAATCGGCTGTTTTAAATACCTTGAATTCTGCACGCATGCGGGGGGAAACACTTAACGTTCCGGATCTGGCGGCTTCTTTTCAGCAAGCGGTTGTGGACGTGTTGGTGCAGAAAGCGCTGCGGGCTGTCGGGCGGACAGGAGTCAAGACCTTGCTGCTTGCGGGTGGCGTTGCGGCTAATACTTTACTGCGTAAAACATTAGATCAAGAGTTGTCTGAGCGGAGTATACGCTTGGCTTACCCACCACCAATTTTTTGCACGGACAATGGGGCGATGATCGCGATCACGGGGTATTATCACTATTCGGCCGGTAATTTCTCGCCTTGGACACTTAACGCAGTGCCGGGACTGGGACTTGGGTGACCAAGGATGGCCTGGTGTCGCCGGAGCCAAGACTTGAACAGTGTAGCCCAAATCAGTCAAGCCTCACGTATAAACTATTGAGGGTATTTTTATATTTTTGGAAAGAACTTTAAGCTGGGTCGAAGGTAAATTCAGTAATGTGTAGAATCTTTAATCTAAAGTGGCGTTTAGAACTCTAGGCCTACGGATTATTGGGAGGCATGGGGGGAACTTGCGAAGAGTAATGATCGATGTAAGTGAGTTAATAACGGTATATCCTCATGATTCGGATTATGGCTGGGCGCTTTGGGATTTAGATAAGAGGTGGCAGAACATAATGAAAAAGAAGTTGCTAATAATTACAGGTATTATGGTCCTATTGATGGCCGGGGTTGGCTTTTGGGGATACAACAACTATTTCAAGCCTGACCCGGATATCCAACAACAACTTTATAATCAGTTTGGAGCAGAATTTTTTAAGTTTAATGATCAAAAARTAGTTAATAATTCAGGAGCAGTTAACAATGTAAAATCAGCTGAYGATTTAGCAAAWAAGACTGATATCCCACTGATTGGCTCTGATACAACTTCAACTCCTGTGGATGAAAATATTGATGCAAAACCGATTACACCAGACGAAATTGATAATAAGTACAAGCCGCAGTTTAATTATTTACAGAATGTGGCCTTGAGCCGTTTAGATACTTTGTATTCAGCGGCAATYCAGGAGTATGTGCAGAGCAGCAAAGCCGGTACATTAAACCGCTCTGAACTGGCCCAAAAATATATTCAAGCCGGAACCCTACTTGAGGCTAACGTGGACAGCCAATTTTACAATACCTTAAATGCGATGCAGGCTGAACTGATTGCTAATAATCTTTCCACCGATATAGTTGATGTTCACAAGCTTGAATATGAAAAAGCTAAGTCCGCTAAGCGATCACAACTGTTGGCCAAAGTCCGCAAATAAATTCGGGGTGCTATGCACACCTTATGTTGATCATTTTAGGTACCTGAATAGTACAATTTTGGGTAATACTACSTTATGGGGTTAACTTAAATTTGAAGTTTAGGACGAAATCTTTGATATGTCGTGACATGGGATGTTAGCTTTCTCACTATTTGGTAAAACTATGATTAATACCAATAGATTGAGAAAGAGGTTCTTAATATGCACGTTGGCGTAACATTGCCAAAATCCAATTTCTGCAAAATAATTATGCTAACATTAATGGTTTGTACCTTGTTCATCGGCTTGGGGGTTTATGCTCTCAGTGTAGTGGCACAAACTAAAGAAACGATTGAAATCCGGCAAACAACAGTACCTTTGCTTTTGAATTCAGGGGAGGTACAGACCAAGGAAGCGGAAGTCAGTATCCTGCTATGGTTTGAAAATGGGGATATTCCACATGAAACCTGGACAAAACGACCGACGCCGGATTGGGTATGGACGTATAATGAACTTCAGACGGGCAGTGAAAAAACAGCCGCAACTCTCTCCGGGCATCAACTGATCGATAAAAACGAGGAAAGTAATCTATATAAATGGTATAATACTATGGTACCAGAACTTGCCAAAACCGGCGGATTGATTTATCTGGACGAGCGTGTCGATCAGGCAATGGATATTTCCGCCTATCTGAGCAAGACGAATGCTCTCCCTGCTCAGTGGGCTTTGATAGGTAACTTGCTTTCCATTGCTGCCTATCAGAACGACTTCATGACAAGTGTCTTAGCCGGGCCAGATAGGATTAACATACAAATGCTTAGTCGGGGGAAGAATACCGAGGGACGAACTGTCTTGGCTATTCCTGCATTGCTGACAGAGTTTTAGGCAATATTAATTAAATGGTCGAAATAGCAGGAAAAGTGACTATGTAAAGAGAATAAGGACAAGTCTATTAGTAATAAGAGTCAAAGGGCGGGGGGTGTCTGCAACAATTGGACAAATTTATTATCACTGGCGGCAAACCGCTTGAGGGAACGATCACCGTGAGTGGGGCGAAAAATGCCGTACTTCCGATAATAGCTGCGAGTTTGCTGTGTGCCGAACCCATTCAACTGGATGACGCTCCGGACTTGTTGGACGTTAATGTAATGAATCAGATTATTTCGGCTTTGGGTGCGACTGTCGAGCGTAACGGCTCGACTCTGAAAATTCAAGCCCGTGAGATAGATTGTATTGAGGTTCCATATGACCTTGTTTCTCAAATGAGAGCATCTATTGTCACCATGGGACCCCTCTTGGCCCGCAATAGCCATGTGCGTATTTCCCATCCAGGTGGGTGTGCCATCGGATCCCGCCCAATTAATTTGCACTTAAAGGGCTTAGAAGCCTTAGGGGCGGAGGTTAAAATGGATCAAGGATTCCTGGATGTTTCATCTAAAGGTTTGAAGGGAGCCCGCATTTACCTGGATTACCCAAGCGTTGGAGCCACGGAAAATATCATGATGGCCGCCGCGATGGCTCAAGGGACAACCCTTATAGAAAACGCCGCGCAGGAACCGGAAATTGTTGACCTGGCAACCTTCCTGAACGAGATGGGTGGCAAAGTGCGCGGCGCAGGTACCAGTATTATTTATATTGAAGGGGTGCGTGAGTTTCATGGCGTCACGCATACCGTAATCCCTGATCGTATCGAAGCGGGAAGCTACTTACTCATCGTGGCGGCAACAGGTGGGGATGTCCTGGTTCAAAATGTGATTGCTGATCATTTGAAGCCATTAATTGCCAAAATGGAAGAGGCCGGAATTCGCATGCTTGAAGAAGATGACGGAATTCGCATTAGTGGAGATGGTGTCTATAATGCTGTGGATATTAAAACTCAAGTTCATCCCGGATTCCCGACTGATCTACAGGCGCCATTTTTGGCTTTTCTTACCCGGGCAAGTGGCATGAGCTTAATAACAGAGACCGTATTTGAAAACCGCTTTATGCATGTGGATGAGCTCAAACGTATGGGAGCCAATATTAAGCTTGAAGGGCGAAGCGCCATTGTTCAAGGGATACAACGTCTGAATGCAGCACCGGTGACAGCCACTGATTTGCGAGCCGGAGCCGCCTTAATTCTAGCCGCATTGGCAGCGGAAGGGACAACAGGTATTCGAGGGATCCATCACATTGAGCGTGGTTATGAGAAGGTAGAGGAAAAACTCTCTCGTTTAGGGGCTAATATTGTTCGTGAGTAGGAGGAAAGAAGGAGGGGTCGAAAGGCACGGTTTAATAGGGAAACTTATTGAATCATACCCCAAACCGGTACGGAAATGCAAGAGATAGGCGTTGTCCCGCAAGGGATGACGCCTATCTCTATTTCAATAATTAGCGTTAGAAGATGCAAAACTGAAATTTGGAGTCAGAAATAAAGCTGAATAATGTATTGCTAAACGTTATACAATAGAATATAATAGTTTAAAGGAAAGGTGGTGTTATTATGGCTGCTAAAACAGCAAATGTTCTCGCACGTGTCGAGCCAGAAATAAAGGAGAAAGCGGAAGCTATCATGTCAAAACTGGGAATTCCGGCTTCCGTTGTTATCAATATGCTCTACAAGCAAATTGTTATGACCAAAAGCATTCCGTTTTCCTTGTCGCTTCCCGTCGCTCCAATGGCACGGGATGAAATGGATGCCGACACGTTCAATACAATCATGCAGAATGGTTTGGATGAAGCAAAAGCTGACCATTCTCGTCCAGCTTCTGAGGTGTTCGTTGATTTAAGACGAGGATTATAGATTATGGCAGACAATACGTATACGGTTAAAATCACCACACAGGCGGAGGAACAACTGCAGGAAATCGTAAAATACATTGCTTCCGAGTTAAAAGCACCGAAAGCTGCCTTGCGTCTGCTCACCAAAATGGAGCGCTCGATTTCGTCGCTTTCACGGTTTCCGCAGCGGGTTACGTTGACCGAGGAAGAACCGTGGTGCAGCTGTGGCGTTCGAAAAATGCCTGTGAAAAACTTTATCATTTATTTCTGGATTGACGAAGAAAATAGTAAGGTGCAGGTTACCGCCGTTATTTACGGCAAGCGTGATCAGCTAAAACAGCTTTCGCGGATGGATATGGATTAAAGCGACTTCCATCCCGGCCGATATCAAATACCCTACCGATCTAGGCTTACTCAACGAAGCCCGTGAAAAGCTAGAAGAGATCATACAGCCTTGACCGCATCTATGCCAAATTACAAAAGACGGCAGAGAGCATGATTGCCATGCACTTTTTGGTGATGAACTTGGAGCGTCAGTTCAGAGTTCTTTTTGTCCAAATTTGGTGGAGGCTCATGGGAGGATTCAATACCGTGATTATTGACTAGATTCTGAGAAACGGGGTTTGGCTTGCAAGCCCTATTTAAATTCCCCAGCAGGTTATACCCATACCCATGGTTCAAATTGTATACAAAAAGAAAGCCGCCTAATATCGGCTCCTCCTTCTCTTCTGTTTGTTATAATATTCTTGTCAGCCATATTCTTGATCTCTTCCGCATAGATTTAAGCATCATGCTTGTACCGGAGGAAGGATTGATGAAAAAAGAATGGATATGGTTTATAGGATTATCACTTTGTATTATCCTGATAATTCCATGGAGCGTTTTGCGTTGGCAAAAAGAGAGTATGATAATGGATGATGTGGAAATCAGAGTATTAATGCCTAACGGTAGTGTTGTTAAATTACCGCTTGAGGAGTATCTCTTGGGGGTTGTTGCAGCTGAAATGCCTGCTGAATTTGAGGTGGAAGCCTTGAAGGCGCAAGCCATTGCAGCCCGGACCTATACTGCGAAACGATTAAGCCAAAGTAATTTGCCTGATGGTAGATATGATGTGGATACTACAGTGCAGACTCAGGCGTGGTTGTCCGATAAGCAAATGAGGGATAAGTGGGGATGGTTAAATTATTGGAAGTATAGGGGAAAGTTAAATACAGCTGTGACCGGAACGCGTAGCATGGTCCTCGTGGCCAATGGGGATTATATCGAGGCTGTTTACCACAGTAGTAGTGGAAGAAAATCAACTGAGCGATCGGAGGAGGTGTGGAGTTCATCCCGTTCCTATCTGCAAAACGTTAGTTCGGGAGAAGATAATTTACAACGTTATGTGAAGAGCATTAGTTTTACACCCCAGGAACTGTATAAGAAATTGGAAATTACAGCCTCCTCTCCTTCCTTAACTTCAGGGGATTTTCAAGTTTTAGTTAGAACATCGGTCGGAAGAGCCAAGAGTGTAAGAGTGCTGGGAAAAGTGTACCCGGCAACCCAACTGCGAACCTTGTTAGGACTTTCTTCAACGGACATTGAATGGGTTGTCCAACCGGAGCGTCTCATAATTACGACATATGGTAATGGGCATGCAGTGGGAATGTCCCAGTGGGGAGCGAATGATTTGGCCAAGAAGAATTTAAAAGTTGATGAAATACTAAACCATTATTATCCAGGAACTAAGCTCATGGCGTTAGGTTATCAAGGAAATTCACGTTAGATAGAGTATTAACTTCATTTAATGTTAGTTGAGCTTATCCAGGTGCTTAGCTATCGCTCAACAGTAAGCCAAAAGTATATTAAGGCAGGAATAATGGAGATTAAATGCAGTGTCATTTGGCAAGGCTAGATTCAGAGGTGAGTCGAATGAACTGTTGGAAAGGGTCAACAAGTTGGGCTTTGATGGGGGGTTTCTTTTTATTATTGGGAGGCATGATTCTTTATTCGGGGTACCGTGGTACCTTATCTTTTTCTTCCCAAGAGAGTACACCAATGATAACCAATCAGATAGGCCAAGCAGTGTCAGCGCGTACCGCACATTATCCAGAGGTCGGGGGAACAGCTCCGGTAATGCAAACTCAGACAGGAAAAATGACTGCGGATGATCAAACAAGTAAGGATTTCCCATGTCCAGTCCATGGGAGCCTTCTACGAAACGTAGGAAATTATTATTCCGAAGCCTTTGATAATTACCTCTTTCATGCCGGCATGGATTACGCAGAACCGGAGGGGACGGTGATCCGGGCAACGCATGGGGGCAAAGTTATTTTTTCGGGAGCAGATCCCATCTTAGGACAGAAAGTGACTTTGGACTGTGGCGAAGGTTGGCTGGTCACGTACGGGGGTCTGGATAACCTGCGAGTACAGGTCGGGGAGACAGTAGAGATTCAGGATGCGCTCGGTCAAGTCGGATTTTATAGTGCCGCTGAGAGCGAAAGTAATCAACCTCAACTTCACTACGAAGTATGGCATGGGGATATTGTGCAAAGACCCCGGTAGGGGCAATTCATTAATTATAAACAGCATTTAATTTTCCATAGAAAAAAGAGCATAATTTCCAACTTGGTTGGTGAAGATGCTCTATTTATTCATCCGAACAATCATTTTCCGGTGAGCTTTACAACGGACGGACAGGTAAGGTCAATCGGATTACAATTTACTTTCCTTGGACCAATGAAGTCTGGAATGTTGTTCACGAAGTCTGGACAAGTAAAGCAAACCGCGTTGTGACAAGCCTTTCTTTGAAAAATCATATCTCTGGTAATCTTTACAACACATGAACCGGCTTCTATCGCTGGTTCATAATATTTTTCTATGTCATCCTCGTCCTCGTCATCATCCTCGTCGTCATCCTCGTCATCATCTTCGTCCTCTGCTTCTGCAGCTAACTCTAACTCGTCATCATCTTCTTCTGCTGCTTCCATATCATCATCGTCATCATTATCAAAAAAAATATTAATTGCTTCATTGTCAATGTTTAATATTTCGATAAGTTGTTTTCGAAATTCTTCTCTATTCATCCTTCTCACACCTTCCCGGCTCAAAATTAATCACGCTATCTTTCATCTTTTATTTGGTTGGTAAAGAGGTTTTCTCGTGTAATATATGAACATTCAGAACATCCGGTACTAGAATAATAATTTAAGTGGAGAATATTTGTGCACTGGTCTCTAAGGCACCTAAGTCCACAATGAGACATACACTATTTATTAATGGTGGTGTTGGTTTAATCAAACAATTAAAGCGAGGCCGGAATTTATGTTCAAGAAGGAGTGGTCTGATGGACTATACAATTCGCCAAACAAAATTTGCAACGATAGCACCCTTCAAAACGAAAGCAGGCCGCGAACGGGTTATAATATTCAATCCGGTGGGCGCCGTTTGGTTTGCTGCTTTTATCACCGAGCAGTCTAAATCAATCCCGATCGGCTGCGCTTGTTGTGTCATCAAAGGCCAAGAGGCCTTGTTTAGAGGTATCTATGTTGAAATGCCCTATCGACGCCAAGGTATATTTAGAGCCTTATTCACGGAGCAATTAAAATATTGCCTGGCCCATGGGATCAAGGAACTGACGGCAAATTGTACTCCACTCTCACTGCCCGAATTTTTAGCGAAAGGGTTCACTAAGGTAGGTAACTATAAAAAAAGTCAAACTATTACCGTTGTGAGACGGGTTATATAATTTTAAGACTCGTTGAAAACGATCAGATTGAAGGGATAACGGCACACAAGGTTGGTGGTTTAGACTACTGACGTTGATTATCGTTAAACATAATGCGACAAGCACATTTTGCATAAATCCTTATTCCGTAAGAGTTACCAAAGCTTGCGACTGGACATACACTATTGCATAAGGAAGTGAATTTAATCATGAAATCCTTTTCAGTGGGTGAAGTCAGGAAATTGGTGAACGGTGTGGTGATGCAAGGAACAGATGATTTATTAATTAATGATGTTGCACACTACTTGGAAAAGATGAAGCAGCCTAATATGCTCCTTTTTTTAAAATCAAACTGGAACGTCGATTGGGATATCATTCGAAGTTGTGTCCCATGTGCGATTATGACGGATAAATATTTTGCAGGCTTACAAAATCTGGACGGGTGTGCGGTTATTCTAGTTAAAGATATCCAAATCGCTTATTGGCAATTTGTTGAATATTACCGAAGTCCGTTTCAGACTCCTGTGGTAGCTGTGACCGGCACATGTGGAAAAACAACGACTAAGGATATGATCAAGCATATTCTCAATAATAAGTTTAAAGTTCATGCCACGAACGCTTCGGCAAACGGTCGCACCGGCCATTTAAGTAACCTGGCGGGGATAGACGAGACTACAGAAGCTGCAGTCTTTGAAACTGCAGTGGGTAAACCAGGCGACATAACCAATAGCGGTAATTATTTTAAACCAACGATTGGGATCATCACAAACATTGGACTTGATCACCTGGATGGATGTAAAACAGTAGACGGCTATATCCGAGCTAAGGGAGAAATGGTGAGCATCCTGGGAGAAGGAGTTCTGATTGTCAATGCCGATGATGAAAAGACCAGAACAATCGGGCTTAATAACTTTAAAGGACGGATTGTATATTTTGGGATCTATAACTCTGCGGATTTTCAAGCCTCGAAGGTTCATTATAGAAAAAATGGTATGGACTTTGTTTTAACGTTTGAAAATACAGAGTATCCAATATTCGTGCCAGGCTATGGAGAGCATCAAGTCTATAATGCAATGGCAGCCTGCGCTGCCGTTCATGAGATGGGGATGAATATCGGAATGAGCGAAGCTGTTGAACGTTTACAAACCTTTAACAATATGCTCAGACATTTGGAAATGTTATCCGGTTCGGGAGGTTCGATAATCCTCTCACTGGAGGCTTTCGTATCCGCAGCCTCAACGTCCGGCTTTTGCGGAGCGCGTCCATTGTCCGGCAAACGCTCCGGAGGGGGTGAAAGCCAAAATTTGATTTGGGCAGCCGCAAATTTCGCATTGATTCTTGCTGATTCTTCACTGTCGCCGGTAGCTATCACATAGGCATACCGATGCCCCATAGAGAGAGGAGGTACAAGCAGTGCGCCTTTTCGCGGTCTTAGAAAAACCTCTTGGACACCCGGGCAGTTGAAGGCCTTCTTTCTGCCGGTGATTTTTTCCAGGAGCCCTGCTTCTGAGAGGATGACATACTGGGCGAAGACATTTTGCTTATGCCTTGGTATGAGATTTGGCTCCTGCCCAAGTGCGAGTTTTAAGGTTTCTTGAACTAAATTAAATCCCAGGCCTATCTCAATCAATCTATTCATGCCTCCCCCGGAAATTCGGGGGTTAATTTCAACGAGTTTCCATTCTTTCTGATCAAGATGTCCCCAGTCAGTATCTTCATGGGCAATAGGAACCGCATTTTTCTTCCAGACGTGGCGCATTTCCAGATGACAGGCGCCGGATTCCATGCCATGAATAAGGACAATATCCTCGACCGCTGCTCTCAGGTCTTGATAAAAGTCTTCAGGGGAATCAAGGAGGAGATTGTAGCCGGTAATAATAAAACGCATATTATAGTTGATCTCTTGTTGAATAATGGCGACAATGTGCAGTTTCTTCTGATGAACAATGACTTCCACTAAATATTGTGGTCCGTCCAGAAATTCTTCCACTAAGATGGGGTCCGTTGATTTTTGGGAGATTTTTTCCAGATAGCGTTTAAACTGTTTGGCGTTATTAATCTTAAAGACGTCTTTGGAACTACAGGAATGGGGTAATTTTAGGATAAACGGAAAACTCTTTTTCAGTTTCATCGGTGTGGACGAAAGCGGCATATTCCCCTCCCCTAAGACCGTAAAACGAGGGTTATAAGGTGACTCGGAGAGAATTTGACGAGAAAGGATTTTATCCTGCATAGCCTGAATTGCTTGCGTAGAAAAGTGGTTCACTCCGAATTCCTCAGCCAGTATGCAGGCAGTATGGCAATACGGTTCAATAAAACTGACAATTGCGCAGATCTCGATGCCGTTTAATATGAGGCGTCGGACATCCAGCTTTATTTCTTCGAGGTTGTTTAAATCACAGAACTGCATCAGGTGAACATCAGGAAACGATGTTCGGTTTTCCAGGAATTTGGGCCGATCAGTATACAACACGGTATAATAGCCGAGCTGTTCAGCTGCCCTTAAAGCTTCCCGGCTTGATCCGGACTTATGGGTGCCTATAAATAGTATTGTTTTCATGATGATGAACCCTCATTTATTTAAATTATTTAACTTTATAATAATCGCATAAAAACTGGACAATTTCATACATATTCAAGCGGCTGGCACCTTTGACCATGATTGTCATGCCCGGTTCTATGGAATGAATTATTTCTCTCTGCATTACTTTTATATGGGATTGTTTGTAATGCTTCACTTGACTGGCCGGATATCCGGCCTTAACGGCTCCCTCGCCGATATGCACAGAACTCTTGCCAAACGTATAAAGGAAGTCGAGTTTTTTATCTGCGACATACCGGCCAATATCGTCGTAATCTTGGTAGGTTCGCGCACCAAGTTCCGGCATACTTCCAAGAATAGCCATTTTCTTTTGCTTGGCAAGGTGCAGGAGGACATCGATGGCGGCCTTTACGGCTGGGGGATGAGCATGGACGGTATCGTCAATGACGGAGATTTCATCTCTCAACCGATGAATGGCTAAACGATGATTCGGTTTTTTCATCGTTTGCAGCCCCGTTTGCATTTCGGCAGGGAGGAAACCCAATTGGTCAGCAACTCCAATCGCCAATAATGCATTATAAACGTTATGCTCGCCGAAGACGGGAATTAAGAAGGGATACTCATCTCCTTGGAGAACTAACGTAAACGTCATCCCTTTTTCTGAATAAGCAATATTGTTGGCTTGGTAATCTGCTCTTGAGTTTATGCCTACGGTAAAAATCTTCCCCACAAAGTTGTGGGTGTGCAGCAGCTTGGAATTAGCATCATCAGCATTGAGCAATAAAATACCGGAGGGATTCATCCCTTCAATCAGTTCCGATTTTGCGGCGGCGAGCCTTTCTATTTTGTTTTCAAAATTACCAATATGGGCAAGTCCGACATTCGTAATAACCCCGATATTGGGCCGGATGATCCGGCAGTGTTCCGTAATCGCATTTGGGAAGGCCATCCCGTATTCCAAGACAGCCGCGCGGTGAACAAAGCCGATTTCTTCAGCATGAACCAACGTCTTATCAACCGTATTGTAATAATCCTTCGATTCAAACACGACCCATCTTTCCCTTAGAATCGCGGAAACCATAGCTTTTACCATGGTTTTTCCCGCACTTCCGGTAACAGCGATGATCGGTTTTTCCGCATTAGGATTAAAAGCCAACATACTCACCTCATTGTAATAAGTCATGCGGGGGCGGATTAATTTTAGTTTGATGTTCCTTGGCTAGAAACATCGCATACCTGATCATATTTCTCACGACATCGAGCTCCAAATAAAAGGCCGGAGGGCACCCCGGACGCCAGTTGATCTCATATATCCAAATTTTTCTCAGATCATCAAGAGCGACATCGATTCCCAGTTCATCAATTGTTTCGGAAAAAGTATTCTGCTGTATTTGATCTATATGGTCGGCAAGCTGAAGAGAAAATTGTTCCAAGTAGCGCTTGACATCATAATAGTCATTTCCGAATTCCTGTTTCAAGAAAGGTACCAAATAGTTAGTGGAACCTCCGCTATTAATATTGGAAACGATGCTTCCATGAGGTCCAATCCGGGGATAAACTGTGGTAATGACCCATTTGCCGTTTTCGTTCTTTTGAACATGCATGCGAAAATCATAAACCTGTCCGGACCGGGTCTTGCAGTTGATATACGGCTGCGCCAGATACGGTTCCTCCTGAAGCTTGCCGGAGATATAGGCGCGCAACTCATCATAACTAAAGTCATGATTATCCGTAGAAACTAACAACTGAAACTGATCCTTGATCCTTCTAATGAAAGTAACACCTTGTCCTTTCTGTCCATTGACAGGCTTAAAAACGATATTACGATACTGATTAATAAAATCGAAGAATCCTCCGGGGGAATGGATAATTTTAGAGGGTATTAGATAGGGGGAAAATACACCTGCGGTTCTTAGTCTTTCATAGATTCTCATTTTATTTCCAATCGAAAAAGTGGTAAACGGAATGTCTTCTTTGAGCTTAGCAATAACTTCTTCCGCCCGCTCTAATTTTTCGGGACTTCCCGAATTATAAATCACATTCGGAAAGAGACTTTCCGTGCTCTGCCAGCTTCCGTTTTCATAGACGTAGCCATGAATGATCCTATTTTCTAAATCAATACCCTGGGGAGAAAAATAAAGTAGTTCGGCGCCCTCTGCTTTGGCAACAGCTGCATAAGCATAGGCCTTAATCACTTTCTGCGGGTGTTTACGATGGTGCAGCATCCCGATTAACATTGACAATAACCACCTCTTTGCTTCGCGCAACAGGTTTAACATTATTAAACCGGCGCCTATACACTATATGAAGATTGTGAGAATTATGGGATATTTTTATCCAGGAATTACCACATAATATGCATATCCCATAATCTGCAAAGGATAAAAATAACCTAGTGACTTAAATTCGCTAGGTTATTTATACCTGGATGAGGAGTGTTCTCTCTTCTCCCACACTATACGGCGGGCAGTGACATAATTAGTTTGATAGAAACTGGTGAGCATGAAGGCGTTGATAACCTGAAATAACTACCTAAACATCATAGTATTTACCAACTGAGGACATCCTTTTATGGATGTCTTTTTCTGTTGAGCATGCATATAAATGTACTACACTTGTTGGACGAAGGAGGGCTCTGAGTGCAAGAATATATACGCAAACGGGTGCTCGATATTGGAACTTACATATTGGAATCGAGTGCAACTGTTAGACAAACGGCTGACGTATTCGGTGTCTCTAAAAGTACGGTGCATAAAGATGTGACAGAACGTTTACCCTTGGTAAATGAGAAACTATCCATGGAAGTAAAGCATATTCTTGAAATTAACAAGGCAGAACGACATATTCGGGGAGGGGAGGCCACTCGGAAAAAATACCAGGAAATCTAGAAGAATATTGACGAAATTGAGGAGATTATGAAAAATTATTGAAAACCATAAAGGGATTAGCGAATTAATCACGAATGACTTTTAGTACTAAACTATCAATAGCGAATCTCCCGTGAGGGAGATTATGCTATTTGTTTATATATTAAGTCGAGATGGACAAGCTATTGATGACGAAAGGGGTATCCCCACTGATGTTTGGAATTGAACTGGGAATTGACTTGGGTACAGCGAGTATTTTGGTTTATGCTAAAGGAAAAGGGATCGTTTTACATGAACCCTCTGTGATTGCCATAGACCGCAATACGAATAAACGAGTTGCCGTAGGAGAAGAAGCACGGTTAATGATCGGCCGAACACCGGGGAATATTGTGGCCGTGCGTCCTATGCGTGATGGGGTGATCGCGGATTACCAGACTACAGAGCTTATGCTGAAATATTTTCTGGAGAAAGCAGGCGCCAAACGCTGGCCGTTCTTCAAAACACGTGTCGTAGTTTGTATTCCTTCAGGAGTAACGGAAGTGGAACAACGGGCAGTCAAACAGGCGGCCTACCAGGCCGGTGCCAAAGATGTGAAAGTAGTTGAAGAACCGTTTGCGGCGGCATTGGGAGCAGGATTGGACATTTCTGGTCCAACCGGGAGCTTGGTTGTGGATATTGGTGGAGGAACAACGGATATTGCAGTGCTTTCGCTTTATGGTATAGTTGTAAAACGGAGCCTACGGGTTGGTGGGGATAAAATTGATGAAGCCATTAGCCGTTATATTCGTCGGGAACTTAATCTTATGATTGGAGAACGTACCGCTGAAGAAATTAAAATTGCGATCGGGGCAGCCATACCGGAGGGTCGTCCATCTGCGGAAATTGATGTGCGCGGACGTAATTTGATTACTGGTTTGCCTAAGACCATCAAGGTGAATTCCCAAGAATGTTTTGTTGCCATCGAGGAATCTATTGAAGCGATAGTTGCCGGGGTAAAGGAAGTTTTGGAACGAACCCCGCCGGAATTATCCTCTGATATTCTTGATAAAGGGATTGTTATGACTGGGGGAGGGTCCCTGATGTACGGTTTTGACACGCGTCTCTCCCGCGAGACAGGATTGCCGGTCAGTATAGCTGATGATCCCATTTCCTGTGTGGTCTTAGGGACGGGTAAGATGTTAAATGGATGTTTTTAGGGAGGAAGTGTCTTAGCGCGGTCGCACACGTTCCATCGCTATTCGCTTGGTGATGCCGCTAAAACGCATAACCTCTGGGCTTTCCTGAATGTGCGACCAATGCGTTTCTTAACGCTTCATCGCCTGCGCTCATTGACGCGATTTCTCTCTACGTGTTCTCTAAGCTAAGACACTTCCTTTGGCTTGGGTCGGAGGGGGTTTGGAATGACGCCGGGGGCACTGTGACGCTGTCTGTGTTCAGGGACGCAGAGGCGCTTTTTTGCGTGCTATTCAAGCATCCATTCAGCTCATAGTGAGGTAGGATGGGTTAATACGGAGGCACGCGTATTGGAAAGGAAAGATTTTCTATGAGAGTCGATATTCTGGGGATTACCGTAGATACATATTCCATGCAAGAGACGGTGGAGCAGATCCGTCAAGCGGTAGAAGGTCAGCTCCAGATCCGTGTTGTTACTGCTAATCCTGAAATGATCTATGCATCAGAACGGAATGTTAGGATAAAGAAGCTAATAAATTCAGCAGATATAGTAACAGCAGATGGGATTGGAGTAGTTTGGGCTGCCCGGAGGTTAGGGACTCCAGGATTAGAAAGGGTTACAGGGATTGATTTAGTCCATACTTTGTTCCCCATTGCGCATGCGGGTAAATGGCGGATTTTCTTTCTGGGAGGAAAACCAGGCGTGGCGGAACAGGCAGCAAATCAGGTTGTACGTAAGAATCATGGGATAACTTGTGCTGTTATGCACGGTTACTTTAGCCCGGATGATGAACCTGGAGTATTAGAAAAAATCCGGTATTTTCGACCGGATGTTTTGCTTGTCGGGTTGGGCGCACCCCGCCAGGAGTATTGGCTTGCAGAGCATCCCGGATTAGCTTCCGTTAGTATAGGGGTAGGTGGGAGTTTTGATGCTTTGGCCGGGATTGTGGTTCGCGCGCCGAAACGCATTCAAGACCTTCATTTGGAATGGCTCTATCGCTTGTGGAAAGAGCCCTGGCGTTGGAAACGCCAAGTTGTGTTGCCGCGTTTTGTAATAAAAGTCCTTTGGCAGGGATTCTGGCGCAAGACCCCTTAAAAGAAAGAAATTGCTTCGTATTAGAGAGTAGGAGGAAGGGTAACATGCCAGAATGGGAAGACAGAAGGTTTTGGCAGCGTTTGAAAGAGGACCCGGAAGCCCGAGATGCTTTCCTGGCCGAACATCAAACGTTTATTTGTCATGTGGCTAGCCAAGCGTGTTCCCACTCCCTGGAATGGGGCAAGGATGATGAATTATCGGAAGCGTTGATTGCCTTTAATGAAGCGGTAGATTTGTTTGTCATGGATAAAGGGGTCCCATTTTTAGCCTATGCCCGTATATTGATGAAACGCCGCCTGATCGATTATTATCGCAAGCATCGCTTGAGGCAGGCTATATCCCTCGACCAGGAGGGCTTCGGACGAGAGGTCGATATATCTCTTGGTATAGATGAGTTTAGGGAGCAAGAGCAAAACCAAGAACGGGCGGAGGAAATTCAACAGTTTGCCAGAGTTTTAGCCTCGTTTCAGCTTACCTATCATAACTTGGTTAAAGTTTCTCCAAAACATCGGGATTCCCGCGAGACACTACTCCGTGCGGCTCGAGAATTAGCCTTTGACTCTGAGTTGTGGTCTCAGGTTGAACGCAATGGAAGAATTCCCCTACAATCCTTAGCTTTGAAAACTCAGATTCACCCAAAGGTTTTAGAACGGGGAAGAAAGTATATTTTAGCGGTCGCCTTATTGGTGGCGAATCAACATGACTATGTTTATTTACGTGAATATGTACTCACGGGTGATAGGGGGGCGAAAGGGTGAGTAAAATGAAAGCTGTAGTGTTGGAAAAGTCCGGGTCACGTTATACTGTGCTTGGTCAGGATGGTGCCTTTCGCCAAGTTTATAGACGAGTTAACGCTGAGGTGGGCGAAGAGGTTCAAATCCAACCATGGATTGAGTTTGTTAGTGGGATACGCATATGGGTTGGGGCTGCTGCGCTTTTCCTTTTGGCAATAACGACCCTCCTGGGGTGGACCCTATATCAAGCGCCAACCGCGGTAGCGCTACTATCGGTTGATATTAATCCGAGTGTACAGTTTGAGTTGGACAGTCAAGGGCAGTTATTAAAATTTCAAACTCAAAATGAAGATGCGAAACGGATGCTGAGTCAGATTAACTTAAAGGGGAAACCGCTTGAAGAGGTCTTAGAACAAATTGTTGTCCAGGCATATGATCAAAAATTCCTTAGTTCTGAGCAGCATTGGGTTGTGGTTGGATACTCTCCGATGATCAACAAAACCTTGGAACAAATTCCGGAGGAACTTAACGAGAATCAAATTATCTCATGGGTCATAGAGATAGGTAAGAAAAAAGGGTTGACCCCGCAGGTTACGGTTTTCTCCCTGACTTCTCAGGAACGGGAGCTTGCTCAAAAAGGGGATCTTACTTTAGGTGAGTATGCGCTTTGGCAGATTGCAGATAAGGCAGGAGTCGTGACGCAACCGGAGAGACTAAAAGATACATCAGAACGGGTCCGGCTACTGGAAAATCCACAGGTTCAAGTGCAGATCAAGGCGGAGAAGAATAAGCGTCAATCCGTTTTACCTCAAACTTCGGGCACTGAGAAGCAAAACTTGGGTTCAATAGGTATACCAGGTGAATATGGCACGGAAAAACTTCTGCCCAAAGGGACACTATTTTTACCGAACAAGGAGTTATATTCTTGGATAGACAAGAGTAGAAGTAAAGATAAGGATAAGCAAAAGGATAAAGATCAGGATCAGGACAAGGATCAGGACAAGGATCAGGATAAGGATCAGGATAAGGATCAGGACAAGGATAAGGGCAAGGGCAAGGATAAGAATAAGGATAAGGATAATTATTATTATATGCTGAAGGATCAGGAAAGAGGCAGCGCTAACTCTAACGCTGAAAATGCGGGTATGCTCAAGGCACGACACATCCCGTACTTATATTCCCGGAGTTTGATCGGGATTTAACAACGAATACATTGATCTGTATAGAGCTTGGCACCTGCCATGCTTTCTTTTTACTTTCTTCAGGTGGTCTGTTCTTCAGCAGACGGGGGTAATCTTATTTTAGTGTGCGGGCGTATGCTTGTTCTGTTTCGCTAACCATATTACCTATGGAAAACTTAGGCCAGCGGTTAAGGCCAGAAAAAACAAGGGACTTTGCCAAATCAGGATTGTCGAGAATCCTGGAACAGGCATCACTTAACTCTGCCACATCGCCAGGGGGAACAAGCAGCCCGTCTTTCCCGGCGCGGATGACTTCCGGAATTCCGCCAACAGCACTGGCAACAATCGGGACCCCAGCTTGCATTGCTTCCAGAAGGACTAACCCCATACCTTCACTAACTGAAGGTAAGACGAAAAGATCCATGGCTGGAAGTGCCTTATAGGCCTGGGGAAGGTAGCCTGTTAAAGTATGGGGGATAGTACTCTGCTTAAGCTCGAATTCCAGGTCTTGACGAAGGGGTCCATCACCGATGAGCAAAAGGTGAAGAGTTGGGAATTCTAAGCGCAGTTGAGTTGCCGCCTTAATCAAATAAGTCTGCCCCTTTGTGGGATGGAGGCGACCTATCGATCCGAGAACGAGAGCATCTGCAGGGATTCCCCATTGTATGCGGAACTGGTGTCGAGAAGAAGTCGGATCATCAAAAGAAATGGGGGCTTGGCCGTTATATATGGTTTCAAGATTTCGACCACCTCTCAAAGCAACTTCTCTTGCTAAATATTTGGAGACTGTAATAATCCTGGAGGTTAAGGGAAGGGTCAGGCGGTCAATTCCTAAAGCCATACGGGCAGACCAAGGGGAAAGATAATCGTAGGCCAGAGAGCTATGGACAGTAGTCAGGTTGGGGATACCCAACCATCTTGCGCCCAGACGACCCAGGAGGTTAGCCCGCGAACCGTGGGTGTGAACAAGATCTATCCCTTTTTGCCGGGCCCAGCGAATGATGCCGGGGAGGGGAGAAAGGTCAAGAGGAAAGTGCATGGGGAGAGTTTTAGTGGGGATATTGGTTTCGCGGGCAAGGGCGGCGAAAGGTCCGTGGGTTAGGCAAACAAGATGTGGGGTGAAACGGGTCCGATCTATTCCATTCAGCAAAGTCAACACATGCTGCTCAGCCCCACCAATTTCTCCCCCACCTATAATATGTAAAATTTTATAGGGTTTCACAGACAAGTCATCTTCCTTTCAGCCTCTAACTTAGGTATACTGGAAGTGCGGGGCGCGAGGCGCGAAGTGCGAGGCGAGAAACACGATATTTGGTTTTCGAACATCGAACATCGCACCTCGAATACAAGGTATACTGGTAGTTAGAAGAATAATACTGAATATGACATAAAAGACTTTAATATATCATAAGACAAATTGGTTCATATCTGCAATAGCGAAGGGTGAGGCGGGAAACGCGATATTTGATTTTCAAACATCAAGCATCTTGCCACGTGCCTCGTGCATCGAATTAAAGGAGGAGTTTCAGTGTTACAGAGCCGGGAGATCCAGGAAATTATTCCTCATCGTTATCCCTTTCTTATGGTAGATCGTATCATAGAATTAGAAGAAGGAAAAAGGGCTGTCGGCATTAAGAACGTCTCCGGCAATGAACCGTTCTTTCAGGGCCATTTTCCAGGTCACCCCATTATGCCGGGAGTATTGATTATGGAAGCACTTGCCCAGGTTGGAGCCGTGGTTATCCTTAAATTGCCGGCCTATGTGGGCTATTTGGCGTTGTTTGCAGGCTTAGATAACGTCAAGTTCAGGGGGCAAGTGATTCCCGGAGATCAGTTGCGTTTGGAAGTAGAGCTTATCAAATCCCGGAAAACGTTTGGAGTCGCCCAGGGCAAGGCGTATGTTGGGGAAGAATTGGTTGCTGAAGGCACCCTTAAATTCTTTCTACAGAAGAACCCAGCCCAGTGATTGGTTCAACTTTACAAAAAGTCAGCAGAGCTAGGAGCAACACAGCACGCCCCCTGGCTCTTTTTCTTGCTTTGAGTGTTATTGATGGGCTATATTTCCCCAATGAATTGCTTATTTTCGGATTCGCTTTAGCTGTCTATGTACTGGTATCTTACGTATCCAGACAGATCAATTTCGTTACCGAAACGGCTTCCTCCTTTGGTTTAACGGACTTCTTACTTTGGGGAATGCTCCTTTTTTCTATTTTAGGGATTCTTCATCCCATCAAAGTTAAGGACGGAATGCTGGAAGCTTTGCGCTGGGGAATTTTCTGGTTGACCTATCGGTTAGGGGTACGGATTTCTTCCAATGAAACTGAAAAACAACACTTAGGACAATATCTGGAGCGGCTTGCTATTGTTGTAGCTTTGATAGGCTGGCTGCCTTATGTGAGCAAAGTGGCCGGAAGGTTAAGTTCTGTATTTGGCTACCCTAATGCCACAGCGGCTTTTTTAGGAGCAGTGCTTTTACTTAATCCTCATAGTAAACCGGTACTGATCATCCTGGGAATTTCTTTATTAGGCACGGGTTCACGTGCAGGAGTGGGACTGTTTATGGCAGTGCTCATTGGCCGGCAGATTATGTTAGGTATCCCTCTATTCTATGAGTTGCGACAAAGATTTCAGGCGAGAAGTCTCAGAGCACTGTGGGTAATAATACCGGCACTTATGAGCGCGGTCCTGATGTTACTTTATTGTAGACCGGTATGGGATAATCTAACATCTGGTGGTTTCTCATCTTCGAGTTGGCAGGAACGGTTAGTTTATTTTAAAGACGGAATAAGCTTGGCTTGGAATGCAGGGGGCCTTCCCCAAGCCGGAGGGTGGATGGCGTTTCCCACAGTTCAACGCTTTCCGTATTGGACGGCAGACCCTCATTCCAGCTTTATTCATATCTTATTAAACCAAGGGGTTCCAGGCGTCTTGAGTGTGGGGATTTGGATTAGTTATAGTTTTGCTCAGATCTGGAAGTATTGGGAAAAGAATCGTGTACTACTCAAATCAAGGGTGGAATTCGAAGCAACAAAAACTCAGGTTCGAGTAGGGGGAGCCTTGGCTTTTTTAGGACTACATAGTTTGGTGGATGCCGATTTCTCCTTTGCTGCTTTGGGATTTTTATTTTGGCTGCTATTGGGGAGCATTCAAAAAAGAGAAGAACGCATTTGCCCTTCCTTATCAAGGCACAAATTAACGGCTATGCTGAGCAGCAAGGGAATGCTTGTTCTAAGTCTAATCCTGTGCCTGTTTAGTGGGAGCGCACTCCTAAACCCTAACCTCTTAGAGAAAGAACAGAGTTGGAATATCCAGGCCGTTCAATGGCGTGAACAGGACCCGGCTAAAAGTAAGGCGCTTTGGGATAGGAGTTTGAATTGGGATCAGACTCAAGTAGGTACGCGGCGGGAGCAGGCGGAGCTTCTGTTATGTGAAGGAAACGTGGATACGGGACTTCAGGCTGTTGAAGAAGTGATTTATTGGCAGCCACTTGATCTGGAAGCGTATGAATGGGCTCAGTCAATTGTTTGGGATACTGCGGAGGTGCAGCGTCGGTTGCAGCCAAAAGAGGCGGCCAGGCTCTATCGCTGGGTCGAATGTGTACCGCAAAAAATTGAGGATAGAGTGGCCATACTCACCCCGACAGACCGGCTGCTTTGGCGGGGTTACCAGGATTTCCTACCGTCTCAACATATTAAACTCCTGGCTGAGTATGCTCGGCAAAGGCAACAAGGAGAGAGGGTTACTTATGCACTTTTTTCTGACCTTAAATAAAGACGGCAGAGTCGGTTTTTCTCCATTTCGGGAGAGGGACGCTCAGGATTCAAGTGTGGTCAGCTATCTTTGTGCACCTCTCTCCTGTGCGACTATTCAGGCAGTTCAAGAGCAGCTGCGTCGGCGGGACCCCTTTACTTTCTGGCACAAAGGATCCATTCGGAAGGATAGTAAATTAGAAATCATTAAGATACTTAAAGGGTTTGGCTGGAATGCGTCGGACTTAACCTGGAAGGAATACGGCCCAGCTCTAACGATTGGTCAAGTTTCACCGGAGGAGCAAGATAACGAGGCTGGGAAAGCATTTAATCAACTGACCCTGGGAAGGCAATTATCCATGGGGGATCTTCGGGGTCTCGCCCGCGAACTTAAGATTAAAGAGGATGACATAAAAAAATTTGCCCATTTCAACGTGGAACAGGGAAGGGCGAAGTGGGTTCCTGCGGTGAGGAAAGTAGGCAATAGTTGGCAGTGTCAACGGTGTGGGGAAAGGAATGTGGAAGAGTGGCCCGGTCAGTACGAAATGGCTGCAACCTGTCGAAGTTGCGAGAGTATTGGCTCAAGCACTTCTCTGGATGTATTATATCGAGATGAACGATCTCTCTCGGGCGGTCCTTCCGAGGTAATCTTTCAGCCGCACTGGGTTTTATCGGAGGCCCAACGTATAGCCAGCGAACAAGTGCTTCAATTTATCAAAGACCCTCGTGTAGAAACTGCACTTCTCTGGGCTGCATGTGGCGCAGGAAAGACTGAGGTAAGTTTCCCGTCTGCCGCTTGGACACTGAAGCAGGGAAAATCCGTGCTTTTTGCCGCACCACGTCAAGATGTCATTAATGACGTTACACCAAGGCTTCAGCGGGACTTTCCAAATTATCCGTTTCAAGTGTTAACCGGAACATCTTCGATCAAATTTCAAGGCGGAAGAATGGTCCTGGCGACCACGCACCAGGTATTAAGATTTTGGCGTGCTTTTGATGTGATCTTCATGGATGAGATGGATGCCTTTCCTTATCAGGGGAGCCGCGCTTTGGAGTGGGGATTGAACCACGCTCTGCGCCAAGGTGGTAAAATACTCTACTTAACTGCAACCCCTTCATCTGAAAGCTTAAAGGCGGTTAGGCAAGGCATGATGCGGCTTATCAGGCTTCCGGCGCGGCACCATCACACCTCTTTGCCGGTACCAATTTGGGCACAATCCCGTCACTCTCTGGAACCAAACGGGTGTACAGGCGGATGGGCTTCTCAAATCAATTCATTAAGGGTACAGGGACCGGTGTTAGTATTCGTCCCCAAGATATCCTGGATTGATCCGTGGATCAAATGCTTCAGGAGGTATTTTCCTGGTTGGCGTGTTGACGGCAGCTACAGTGCAGATCCGGATCGTCCCTCTAAAATCAAGCGATTGCGTCAGGGTGAGTTTGATCTCTTTGTGAGTACGACTATCCTGGAACGCGGTATCACGCTGCCCCGGATACAAGTGGTGGTTCTGGGAGCAGATCATTCTGTTTTCGATGAGCGTGCTTTAGTACAAATGGCTGGAAGGGTAGGTCGAACCAGAGAAAATCCCGGGGGAAGGGTCGTTTTTGTGTCTCAGCGGAGGACAAAAGCCATGAGAACCGCCGTTCAGTGGATCGAGGAGCAAAATAAGCGCGCTCTTGAGCTAGGGCTTATCGATATTCGAGATTCGTGATTCGATTGGCGTTGCTGGGCTGAGACCAGCATATTTCTAATAATTTCTATGGATCCTGGTAACTTCAATTCAAAAGAATATTGATGGTAAAAACGCCTTTCAGGTAGCAGGTGAACTAAGAAATCTTCTTTTTGCGGGTGATGACACCAATAAGGCGATGAAGAGGAGTAAAAATATGGTATAATAAATATGGGTTTATATAGAAAGGAGTTACGCTCATGAAGCAACGTTTATTGGTACGATTGCTGGAAGAAAAGGAAATGAAACTCAAAGGCGGTCTGTACCATCAGACACAGATCAAACTTGCATATAATTCTAATCGTATTGAAGGTAGCCGCCTTTCTGAAGATCAGACCCGGTACATTTACGAAACAAATACTGTCAATATGGAACAAGATGAAGCGGCAAATGTTGATGATATCATTGAAACTGTAAACCACTTTTCCTGTTTTGACTATATGCTTGTTCATGCGGATGAGGAACTGACGGAGGAAATGATTAAGGAATTTCACCGGCTCCTGAAACGGAACACATCCGATGAACGCAAAGAATGGTTCCGTGTCGGCGACTACAAGACCAAACCGAACGTCGTCGGAGACATGAAGACAACGGCACCTACAAAAGTCATCAGTGAAATTCAAAAACTACTTACTGATTATCATCAAAAAATAGATATTACAATAGATAATATCGTGGATTTCCATTACAGATTTGAAAGTATACATCCTTTTCAAGATGGTAATGGGCGGGTGGGCCGTATCATCATGTTTAAAGAGTGCCTAAAAAACGATATTTTACCTTTTATCATTGACCATACTCATAAACTGTTCTATTATCGCGGCCTTAAGGAATACAAAACTGAAAAAGGATATCTCATGGATACTTGCCTATCGGCACAGGATCAATACGAAGCAATGGTCTCATATTTCTTTCCGAATATCGAACAATCCGGTCCGGAAATGTATCAGTCCTAAAAATGATTTAAGGTTTATTGTATATTCTTAATGTCAAAATACCACATGATGTATTTGCAAATATATTGGATGAAATACCACCGTTTTATTTCAAAATAATTTACAAAATGAAATAACCATTCTATTCTAAAGGCGTAATTCCATTCATAAACAGCGAGGATGAACTAGATCCATTAATTACAATCGCTTTGATTCACTATCAGTTCGAAACCATCCATCCATTTTTGGATGGTAACGGCAGAATAGGCAGGCTTCTAATTGCACTCTATCTGATTGAGAAAAAACTATTGAGTCACGAGACTTTATATATATCTTATTTTTTAAAGAGAAATAGAATTGAGTATTATGACCGATTGACAGAAGTCAGGGTGAAAGGTGATTTTGAGCAATGGATAAAATTCTTTCTTTTAGCAACCTATGAATCGGCTCAAGATGCAATTAATACAATCGAAAGGATTATCAAGCTGCATGATAGAAATGTCGAAGTGGTAAAAAACACCGGCAAAGCTGCAAAAACTGTAATGAAAGTATTCAATTATCTTGAAGGCAGCCCGATTATTGACATTAAAAAAGCCAGTGTGGCATTAGAACTTTCCTTTAATGCTGTGTCAAATGCTGTTAACAAGCTTGTTGAATCGGGAATACTAAGACAAACCGAAAATATCCGCAGAAGCCGGGTGTTTGCTTATGAAGAGTATTTAGGTATACTGCGTAAGGACACATAAATAAAAAACAGTAATCATTAACAATGTCGGGTCAGAACAACCCCAAATATTCGAACCTCGAATAACGAACCTCGAGCATCGAGAAAGGGGTAGAAGCCTTGCAGGAGTTTTGGAAGGAAGCGGTTAAGATTACCCGAGCTTTATGGTATGAAGAAGTTCAAACATGTGCATTTTGTGGCGGAGTGGGCGATTTAGTCTGCCCAGCTTGTACAACAGGCTATCTTCATCCGGAGCTGGGGCGCTGTAGGAGGTGTGGGAAGTTAATTCTTAAAGAGAAAGCAAGCTGCCTGGATTGCGAAGCTGGGAAGGGTCCGAAACACCTTGATCTGGTTACAGCCTGGGGGCATTATTCCGGCGGATTAAGGGAATTTATCCAAAAGGTTAAATTCGAAGCGCAACCTCGGCGGTTAATGGAAATCGCACGCCCCTTTGCCAATTGGGCGATCAGCCAACTTCCCGCTGTTGACGGTGTAGTGGCTGTGCCAATGCATGCATCCCGTTTGGCAGAACGGGGCTTTAATCAAGCCGAGGTATTGGCATCGGTCATACACTGGGAATTGGGATTACCGATTATCGAGGGGGTTGAAAGGATCAAACCGACACCATCTCAAATCAAGCTTACGCGTCATGACCGCCTGCATAACCTGAAAGATGCGTTTGCGGTGCGGGAGCCGAGGTCTCTTACAGGACGAAGTGTATGGATTGTGGATGATGTAACGACAACAGGAGCAACGCTTGATGCTGTAGCAGGAGCTCTAAGCGGAAGCGGAGTTAAAACGATTTATGGTTTGTGTTTAGCGGCGGGAATTGAAAAAAAGACTTGTGCCTTTGGCTATTTAGCGTTATAATATAAACGGATGGGCAGAGCCTATTACATTTTTTTACGTAAGGGGAATATATTTCATGGCCTTTGAAGACAAAGATCTGGTATGTAAAGACTGCGGAGCTACTTTTATTTTCACTGTTGGAGAGCAAGAATTCTATGCTGAAAAGGGATTCGAGAACGAACCCCAACGTTGCCGCGAATGCCGCAACATACGCAAAGCAAACCGTAATTCCCAAGAGGGAAGAACACGCGAAATGTTTAATGTAATTTGCGCGGACTGCGGAGTGGAAACACAGGTTCCTTTCCAACCAAATTCTGATCGCCCGGTATATTGCCGTGAGTGCTACCAGCGCCATCGTCCAGTTCGCGAACAATATTAAATTCAAGTACTCTGAATTTAATTATTTAACACGACAAGCATTGGTTGACTTTCTAATAGTCAACTAATGCTTTTTTTATAAGTGAGAACACCTTTTCAACAAGGTTACCCACAACTATAATGCCAAAAAAAGCGTGTTTTTAACACTTATCCACATTATCCACACCCTCCTGTGGGTAATTATTAGGGGATAAAGGATACTTGCTCAATGGACAAAGATTAATAAGTGCTGCTTGAGATACACTTGAGATATAAAATTATAAGTCGTTAAAATCTTTTATTAAATTAAACTTTTTGAAGAAGGATTTTTAGTGTAAATCGGGAATATTACTTATGTGGCATCATAGAAGGGAGCTGAGTTAATGAATATTGTTATTCGTGGTAAACATATTGAATTAACGGACGCACTTAAAGAGTATGTTATGAAACGGGTAGGAAAGTTAGCGAAATACTCAGATGAATTTATGGATATACAAGTCACATTATTGGTTGAGCGAGATCGGCATCGGGTCGAGGTTACTGCTCCACTTCAAGGGATGATTTTGCGTGGGGAAGAAGAAACCGAAGATATGTATTCTTCAATAGATATGGTCGTCGAGAAATTGGAACGCCAAATCGAAAAATATCGAACACGAATTAATAAAAGGATGCGTTCTAAGATTTTTAAGGATTATGACTCAAAGCAACCTGTCGAAGTGAACGAAGAATCGCGTGAGGAAGTTGTCCGGCATAAGAAATTCCCTTCGAAGCCTATGTCAGTGGAAGAAGCTATTATGCAGATGAATCTGATTGGCCATAATTTCTTTGTGTTTACAAATGCGGAAAGCCAGGAAATGAATGTAGTTTACCGTCGTAACAATGGAGACTATGGTTTACTCCAACCCCAAGCTTAAATCCGTTACAAGACGGGTAATTTGCGAGGCGTACTCAAAATAAGTCGTCTTAATAAATATATCAGCCGTAAGGCCCGCATTTGCGGGCCTTACAATGCACTAGTCAGAAAGTATAACTGACTTTATACCTTTAGAAAGGTCCCTTCTCGCCATCACGACGCCTTGCCATCCTTGGCGGCGCTACTAATCTCAAACGTCCTGTTTGAGTCATGGCGACAGGGACACTTGACCATCCTTGGTCATCGCTCTAACCTCGAACGTCCTGTTTGAGTCATAACCTGCGAAGACAGTGTCTTCGCGTGGGAGCTAGCCAGGTTTCTTTAAATCGCCCGGTTCGGTTGCAGTCGGTTCTTAAGGATGTTAGAATTAATGGATATACGGATTAGAAAGGTGGACATAATGGGTTTTTTAAGTTTGTTCGATGATAATGCGCGAGAAATACGGAAATATCAAAAGCGCGTTGCAGTGATTAATAACCTTGAACCGACGATCCAAGCCCTAAGCGATGACGAATTGCGTGGGAAAACCGCCGAATTCCGAGGACGGCTGGAACGGGGAGAAAGCTTGAATAGTCTTTTGCCGGAGGCATTTGCGGTCGTTCGAGAGGCCGGCAGAAGGGTAATCAGTCAGCGGCACTATGATGTGCAGTTGATCGGGGGTATGGTGCTTCATGAGGGCCGGATTGCTGAGATGCGTACTGGGGAAGGGAAAACCCTTGTGTCCACTTTGCCGGCATATTTAAATGCTTTAACGGGTCAAGGTGTTCATATCGTGACAGTTAACGATTACCTGGCTCGCCGCGATAGTGAATGGATGGGGCAAATTCACAGGTTTCTTGGTCTTTCCATTGGTTTGGTTGTGCATGGTATAGACCCCGTAGATCGTCGGAACAGCTATGCCGCAGATATTACATATGGAACAAATAACGAATTTGGCTTTGACTATCTCCGGGATAACATGGTCACTCGTCCAGATGCCCTGGTTCAGCGTGAACTTCATTATGCTATTGTGGACGAAGTTGACTCGATCCTTATTGACGAAGCCAGGACACCACTTATTATTTCCGGTGAGGCGGACAAACCGACAGAATTATATTTTAGAGTGGCTATGATTATTCCCAGGTTGAAACCCGAGGATGATTACAAAGTAATTGAAAAAGAACGAGTTGTCACCCTAACGGAACAAGGAGTTCGTCGGGTGGAGAGCATGTTAGGTGTAGATAATCTTTATGAGGATATTCATACGGAGTTAGCTCATCATGTCAATCAGGCTTTAAAGGCACAAGCCCTCTTCAGACGGGACCGCGATTACGTAGTTAAAGACGGAGAAGTTATTATAGTCGATGAATTTACCGGACGTCTGATGTTTGGCCGCCGTTATAGTGAAGGATTGCACCAAGCCATCGAAGCTAAAGAGGGTGTAAAGATCGAAAAGGAATCCCAAACCTTAGCTACTATTACTTTCCAGAATTACTTTCGGATGTACAAAAAACTCGCTGGAATGACCGGAACGGCCATGACGGAAGAACCGGAATTCCGGAAGATTTATAAACTGGACGTTGTCGAAATCCCCACGAATAAACCAATGATTCGAAGCGATAGTCCGGACGTGATTTACCGTACGGAAAAAGGCAAGTTTTTGGCGGCTGTTGAAAGTATTATCGAGCGTCATGCCAATGGGCAGCCGCTTCTTGTGGGGACAGTTTCGGTTGAGAAATCCGAGTATTTAAGTGACTTGCTGAGCCGGCGTGGTATTCCGCACCAAGTACTCAATGCCAAATATCATGAAAAAGAAGCGGAGATTGTTGCCCAAGCCGGACAACCTGGAATGGTTACGATCGCCACGAATATGGCAGGTCGTGGAACGGATATTATTTTAGGGGAGGGTGTGCCTGAACTAGGGGGGTTACATATTATAGGGACAGAACGGCATGAATCCCGGCGCATTGATAACCAATTGCGTGGACGTGCTGCCCGTCAAGGTGACCCAGGATCAACCCAATTCTTTATTTCAATTGAAGATGACCTGATGCGTATGTTCGGTACCAATATCATGAGCGTTATGGATAAATTGGGGATGGATGATACCATGCCGATTGAGTCCAGGATGGTCTCCCGGTCTATTGAAACTGCCCAACGACGCGTAGAGAGTCGCAACTTCGACATACGTAAACACGTTCTTGATTATGATGATGTCATGAATCAGCAACGGGAGGTTATCTATGGACAGCGGCGTTCTGTACTCATGGGAGAAAACCTGCGGGACAATATTATGGACATGCTGGCGAAAGCGGTCAAAGACAGTATCAGTATGTTTAGTGGGGAAAGCCAGTTCCCGGAAGAGTGGGATCTGTCCGGCTTAGCAGACTATATTGAAAGTTTTTATCTGCCGGGGACCCATTTAGAACCCGAACAGTTCTCAGACCTCTCGATAGTAGAAATTGAGGAAATGTTATTGGAAAGAACCCAAGCCTACTATGAGAGCCGTGAAGAGCAATTCGGTTCTGAACTGATGAGGGAAATTGAGCGCGCAGTGATGCTTCAGGTTGTGGACAGTAAATGGATGGATCACCTTGATGCCATGGATATGCTTCGCGAAGGGATTGGTCTGCGGGCCTATGGGCAGAAAAATCCGCTGGTAGAATACAGGCGGGAAGGCTTTGAAATGTTTCAAGCGATGATTGATTCCATCCAGGACGATATCATCCGTTATGTCATGCGTGTGGCGCCTCATGTACGGGAAGAAGTTGCCGAACAGCCCCGAAACGTGACGGAGAACCGCTATGAAGGGGAACCCAGCCAACCTGTGCACGTCGGAGAACAGATTGGGCGCAACGATCTTTGCCCTTGTGGAAGCGGGAAAAAATATAAGAAGTGTTGCGGATTGCGCAAGAAGTAGGTTTAGAAAGGGTGAATAGATGTGCTTTCGGATTGGAAAAATGAACTGGAAACGTTAACAATATGCTTGGCGGATTTGAGGGTTTCCCTTTGACGTTGCTCAGCGTATCGAAAAGATCAGCGCGTTGGAGAGGGAGTTCCAACGGCCTAAATTGTGGGATAATCCCGCCTTGGCTCAAAAAATCATGCAGGAATTAGCCCTTCATCAAGGTAAAGTCAGGCTCTACGCTGAGCTGGAGCAGCGGCTTGAAGAAACGGCAACCCTTTGGCAGTTGGCGACAGAGGAAGATGATCTGAGTCTGGAGTCAGAGATTGAGCGCGAGATAAAGGCGCTTCAGCAACGTTTTGAGGCTTTGAAATTGGAAATACTGCTTAGCGGACCATGTGATCGGAACAATGCCATATTAACCCTGCATGCGGGAGCCGGGGGTACGGAAGCCCAAGATTGGGTGCAAATGCTCTATCGACTCTATGTTCGATGGGGAGAGCGACATGGCTATAAAGTGGAGACCCTGGACTTTTTGAGTGGGGATGAGGCGGGCATTAAAAGTGTAACTTTATCTTTCAGTGGAGAAAACGCGTACGGGTATGCAAAATCTGAAAAAGGCGTACATCGGTTGGTGCGAATTTCTCCATTTGATGCGTCAGCACGTCGTCATACTTCGTTTGCTTCCGTGGATGTTATTCCGGAGGTGTCGGAGGATAACGAGATAACGATTGATCCTGAAGATTTGAGGGTGGATACTTTCCGTTCCGGTGGGGCCGGGGGTCAGCACGTTAATAAGACAGATTCTGCGATCCGAATTACCCACTTGCCTTCCGGGATCGTAGTTCAATGTCAGAGCGAGCGCTCCCAGACTCAAAATAAGGCTTCAGCCATGCGCGTTTTGCAGGCGAGGTTACTGGAGCTTAAGCGCAGGGAGCAAGAAGTTGAAATTTCCGAAATCCGCGGCGAACAACAAGAAATTGCTTGGGGAAGTCAGATCCGTTCTTACGTTTTTCATCCCTATAGCCTGGTCAAAGATCACCGTACCAATGAAGAAACCGGGAACGTGTCGGCGGTAATGGATGGGGAGATCGATGCGTTCATTGCAGCTTATCTGCAGAAAACCAAAATTGTCAAATAAGCTAAAGGAGGAGATCTTTTGCCTACCATTTCACTGAAGAGGATAGCCAATACGCTTCGTCAAGACATTATTTCCATGCTCGTAACTTCAAAATCCGGACACCCCGGCGGAAGTTTATCGGCTGTGGAAATCTTAGCCACGTTATTCTTTTGCGAAATGCATGTAAATCCGGAAGATCCGCGTTGGGTGGATCGAGACCGCTTTATCCTTTCCAAGGGACATGCGGCCCCTGTACTTTATGCGGCTCTCGCCGAGAAGGGTTATTTCCCCAAGGAGGCGCTTAAAGGGCTTCGCCAAACCGGCCATATGCTCCAGGGACATCCCGATATGAAGAAGACACCCGGCGTGGACATGTCCACGGGTTCCTTAGGGCAAGGCCTTTCTGCTGCCAATGGAATGGCTTTGGCTGGAAAGCTGGATGGCAAAGATTATCGAGTTTTTGTTTTGCTCGGTGACGGTGAGATGGATGAAGGACAAGTTTGGGAAGCGGCGATGGCGTCTGCCCACTATCATTTGGATAATGTCACAGCCATCTTGGATTTTAACGGCTTACAAATTGATGGCACAACGAATAGTGTCATGTGTTCTGCTCCACTGACCGAAAAATGGAGAGCCTTTGGCTGGCATGTAATTGAAGTTGACGGGCATGATGTGGAGGCTTTGCTGGAAGCGTTTGCCGAGGCCAGGCGGGTCAAAGGAAAACCGTCGATTATTATAGCCAAGACGGTGAAAGGCAAAGGGGTTTCTTTCATGGAAAACCAGGCCGGTTGGCATGGCAATGCACCCAGTGTGGAACAAGGCGAGCAGGCACTGAAGGAATTACGGGAGGAGGCGCTAACCCTTGGCTGATAAAATGGCGACACGTGATGCGTATGGACAGGCTCTACTGATTCTTGGGGCGGAAAACCCCAAGGTTGTTGTCTTGGATGCCGATCTTTCAAAGTCGACCAAGACCGCTGACTTTGCGAAGAAGTATCCTGAACGTTTCTTTAACATGGGGATTGCCGAGGCAAACCTCTTAGGGACTGCTGCAGGGTTGGCGGCGGCAGGTAAAATCCCCTTTGCCAGCACGTTCGCGATCTTTGCCGTGGGACGAGCCTTTGAGCAAATTCGCAACTCGATTGCTTATCCCAAGCTAAATGTTAAAATTGCAGCCACTCATGCCGGAATTACAGTAGGGGAGGACGGAGGCTCTCATCAGGCTGTCGAAGACATGGCGATCATGCGCGCCGTCCCCAACATGGTGGTTTTAGTCCCGGCCGATGGGGAGGAAACCCGCCAGGTAATTTTAGCTGCTGCCAAATACAACGGCCCGGTTTATATTCGCATGGGGCGTTTGGCTGTTCCCCTGCTTTTCGGAGAAGACTATCATTTTGAGATCGGGAAGGCGAACGTCCTCCAGGAAGGGACAGACGCGGCCATCATGGCTAACGGCTTGATGGTGTCCACGGCCCTGGAAGCGGCCGGAGAGCTGGCCGCCGAAGGAATTAACGTGAGCGTCGTTAATGTGGCTTCGGTGAAGCCGCTGGATGAAGAGACGATTGTGCGCATAGCTAAGCAAACAAAAGCTGTCGTGACAGCGGAAGAACATAACATTATCGGCGGATTGGGAAGCGCGATTGCCGAGGTTCTGGGAGAGAAACTACCCACGCCTATGGTTCGCGTCGGCATTAAAGACCTGTTTGGCGAGTCAGGGCACCCGCAGGAGCTGCTGGAGAAATATGGCTTGACCAAGAAAGACTTAATTAAAGCAGTCCATGAGGTCATTGCTAAAAAGTTGGGATAATTCTAACATAGATTTATTAATCATGATGAGGAAGGGTTTGGTTTTAATAAATAGTCAAAGACGGCAATCAAACAATAACATCCAATCAAATCCAAAAATGTGACTATAAAAAATAACCCTTCGTGGATATAAATAAAACCTGCTTTATATGCAAGATATTGCGCAAGAAATAAATATGAAAGAGCTATCGTTTTTACTAACCAGTGCAGCTTCGATTTATATAAAGGTATTAAATAGTTAAATATAATAAATTGGTAAACAAAACCGGATGATGTATTATTTTTATTCATGTCCGTAAAAAATATATTACTATGTAAGAGTTGTATACCTAATAATCGTTGGCCCAGAAAAATGGTAAAAGTACTGAATGAAGCTACGCCGAAATAAAGCAAAATATAATTAATAATTTTGTTTGAAGGGTTCCTTGCTATTGCCGTTTTATACCACTGTTTAACTAGCCATGAAAAAAGAATAAAACTTAATAAAGTATAGCTAGATCTAAACCAAAAATGTTCATATATACCTAATTTAACAAAAAAAATATCAATTAAAAAATATACTAAACCAAAAAAACAATACCAAATAAATGATAGATTATAAATAATAAGTAATAATGATGTTGAACAAACCGATATTTGTGAAAAATAGTTACCAAAAATTATATCTAAATAGGAATCCCTAAATATTTTGGGATAATAACTATAAGCATTTAAACCGAGTACAAGAATTGCCTCAAGTATAAAAGATAAACCTATTATTGAAAAAAGAAACGCTATAACAAATTTTTTATTGTTAGTTTTGCATAAGGATAAAACAATGGTGATAATGCTTGTAATAAATAATAATATGAACCATATCGTATTAGACCAAAATGTTGAATTCATGTGTACCTCCTTATAGGATATGGGGTAATGATTTCAATAAATCATTTTGGTTTACACAACAACCAAACTCAAGATAGAAGTGGCGTACACTATTTCAATATGAAAAATGGCAGGTTGAATCTATATATAACTAAAAAGGCACAAGCGATTGATGGAAACCAAACCCAAAGCGGTTTTTTATAATGTAATAAAAGAAGAGGGAACATAGTAAGATTAACAGCAAAAGACCAATAAATATTCCAGCTATTATGGTGAGAAAAAAACCCTAAATAAAATGAAAGATATTCAATAGAAGTATACACAAATGCGCAGAAGAGAAAAAAGAGGATATATACCGGAATCCTCTTGCTGTTATTAACTTTTGAGTAGAGTTGAAAAAAGATAAAACATGTACATGGGAAAACTACAAAAGCAATTAATAATTCTGCAAAATCACCGCTAATAATAGGCGATTCATATTTCCAAAGGGGTTTGTTTTTTGATAATATAATATAAGTCAGGTTGCCAATTATCATATATAGAATTGTAGGATAATATAATTTCCAATTTCGCCAATCTCCCCATTTCCAAGCAATGAATATTGAGATGAGTGATAGTAGTACATGAAAATCGAACATCTTACACCCCTAATGAAATTCAAATATTTTAGTCTTAGTTTGAAGAATGAAGAATTACCTTTTTGATCTTCGTATTGCTTGCAAACTTCCAAGCCGCATGACCCTCTTACGCGATAGCTCACAAAACCAGTATAATTATTTTGTCATATGCTTGAAAATATATGTAAGAAGAAGCCCCTAAGAATATGTTTCATTTGTATTGCCAGTTCTTATAGTGAATTGGCTTTTGTTTTTTTCGGTGTATTGCATTAAGCTTCTATGGAGTTGCAGGTTTTAACCACAATGCCATTTCTGATTTCACAAACAGGAAATTCACGACGAGTGTCGAATATTCTATGAGTTATAGAGAAAAAAAGGTGAGATGTTAGAAAATCTTTAATCATAGAAACATCGGAACAGAAGCGAGGTGAGCAGGATGATACAATTGACAAATGTGTCCAAGATATATCCAAACGGTGCCAGAGCCCTTATTGATGTCAATCTAAGAATTGGCAAGGGGGAATTTGTTTTCTTGGTGGGCCCCAGCGGAGCAGGTAAATCAACGCTGATTAAATTATTTTTTCGTGATGAAACCCCGACGCGGGGACAGGTCATGATTAATAGTAAAAATCTGGTGCGCATGAAAGGCAGGGATGTGCCTTATCTAAGGCGTAATATTGGCGTCATCTTTCAAGATTTTAAGTTGATGACCAATAAAACAGTGCGGGAAAATGTAGCTTTTGCGCTAGAAGTGATCGGAGTGTCGAGGAAAGAGATTCAAATTCGTACGCGCACGACGTTGGAACTTGTCGGACTTGCGAGGAAAGAGAATGTCTATCCGCATGAACTATCCGGCGGAGAACAACAGCGGGTCTGTGTTGCACGGGCGATTATAAATAATCCTGCACTATTAATGGCAGATGAGCCCACGGGTAACCTTGATCCGGAAACGGCCTGGGAAATTATGGAGTTGCTTTATAATATCAACAAACGTGGAACGACGATTGTCATGGCTACTCATGCTAAAGCGATTGTGAATAAAATGCAAAAACGGGTGATTACCATAGAAAACGGACGGGTTGCACGAGATGAAGAAAAGGGGGGATACGGCTATGACGCTTAATTCCGCTCGCTATATTCTGCGCGAGACGGTCCACTCCATGAAACGCAATCCTTGGCTTAGCATAGCGTCGGTTTTAACCGTTATGGTTTCCCTTGTAATCTTAGGATTTTCTGTATTTTTCCTGGCAAACGCTTCTAATATGGCGAAATCCTTTGAATCTCAGTTGGAGATTGCGGCGTTTGTAAAAAACAGCATAACCCAAACGGAACTTGAAGGGTTAAAAACCCAGATTCAAGGTATGTCTGGGGTGGCTTCCGTAACCGTAGTTTCCAAAGACCAAGCCCTTGCTGATTTCGGGAAAACGATGGGTGGTTCCCAAAGTAATCTTTTGGCAGATCTTGGAGGGACTAATCCCTTCCCGGATAAGTTGACAGTCAAGGCAACGGATCCTCAAAACGTTATCGCCTTGGCGGACGCGATATCCGTTCTTCCTGGGGTAGACAAAGTCCGCTATGGACAGGGATTTGTGGATAAGCTTTTGAAATTTACGCAATGGCTGAGGTGGATTGGCTTTGGTGTGGTGGCAGCTTTTGGCATTGCAGCCATTGTGTTGATTTCCATTAACGTTAAAATGAATGTCTTTTCTCGTCGCCGCGAAATTCAGATTATGAAATTAGTGGGCGCTAGCAACAGTTTTGTCCGCTGGCCTTTTCTTGTTGAGGGGTTAGCATTAGGATTTGTTGGGGGAGCACTGGCAGCTGGTATTGTTGGTATGGGCTATAATTGGATTACTATGTATGTCCAATCGACATTAACATTTCTCCCAGTTGTTCAAAACGCGATTCTCTTTCGCCAAGTCACTGGGGGGCTTATGCTCGCTGGCATGGCGATGGGTGCACTGGGAAGTGGGTTCTCTTTACAGAAGTTCCTTCGAGCGTAGAGAGGAAGTGTCTTAGCCCAGTCGCACACGTTCCATCGCTATTCACTTGTCGCTCAGGCTATAAGGCAAAACCTCTGGGCTTTCTGCAAGTTAACCGTTGCCTTTCTTCACGCCTAATCGCCTACGCTCATTGACGCGATTCCTCTCTTCGTGCTCCTTAAGCTAAGAAACTTCCTCTAGCTAGGGTCGACGGAGGAGTGGAACTGTGGTGGGAGTTTTGGGACGGTTTGGTTCTTTGTCGTAATCAAGCCACTCGTGACCAAGCCATGAATAAATGAAATTGCAAAGAGAACCGTTTAAGCCAACCCCAAAGAAGTGCTCCTCGAAAGCTTTGGTGAACGTGCAATTCATTTCATTCATCCATTGACACGATTCCTCTCTCCATACTCCTTAAGCTAAGAAACTTTCTCCGGCTTGGGTCGACGGGGGTATTGAAGACGTTTTGACGCTTTTGAAGGACTGTTTGTGTCTTTACGCAAAGGCGCTTCGGGGTAGGAGACGAGATGAAGGTTCGAAAATAATTTAATTTAGGAACGGAGGGGGTCGTTTGTTTCAAAGGAAAGTACTAACGATTGTGATAATTTGTCTTGGTTTACTTGGAACATCGGTATTGCCTTCTGGGGCTAACGAACTGGGAGATGCTGTTCAGCAGCAGAAAGACATTTTAAATCAAAAGGATCAAACCCGGGGGAAGTTAAATGAATTAACCTATACGGCAGATAAAATCAAGGCTCGAATGGTTCAACTGGAAACGCAAATCGCCGCAGCTCAGATGCTTTTTGAACAGAAACAGGCCGCTTATGCCCAAGCCCAAAACCAAGTTCTCTCAGCTCAAAAAGAACTGGATCTAAAACAAAAGGAGCTTGAAGACCGCCAGGTGGCCCTTGGAAAACGGGCAAAGGGAATCTATGAGAGTGGGCAAGTAAGCTATTTGGAACTACTCTTTCAGTCTGTGAACCTCGGTGACTTCATTACGCGAATGGAGTATTTCGCGGAATTAGTGTCTAATGACCGTCAGTTATTGACGGATATTAAATCCCAAAAGGAACAAATTGTTCAAAAAACGAACGAATTGATGAGCAAAAGGGATCAAGCCGCACTACTCGAAAAGCAGGCGGCTTCAGTCAAAACGGACCTTGATAAAGCGAACGCTCAGCAGCGCGAAGCCTTGGACGAAAACACAAAGGCCCAACAAGTGGCTTATGATAATATTGAACGCTTGGAATCCGAGGCCAATGCCTGGAATGATAAGATTCGCAAATTGCAGGCAGCTCAGGCAGGACGTTCAGGCGGCGTGAGCGGATCAATCACTACCTGGCCGGTACCCGGTTATTACGAAATCAGCAGTCCCTTTGGCTGGAGGATTCACCCCATAACGCAGAAACGAAGTTTGCATACCGGAACGGATATTGCGGCATCGTCAGGGACACAGATTACCGCAGCGGGAGCTGGAGTCGTCATCATGGCCGGCTGGAATACGGCCTATGGGAATATGACAATTATTGACCATGGCAAGGGAATCTCTACGCTTTATGGACATCAGTCAGCCTTGAATGTTACCGAAGGTCAAGCGGTTCAAGCGAATCAAGTGATCGGGTATGTTGGTTCAACGGGGTGGAGTACAGGCCCGCACCTGCATTTTGAAGTCCGGGTAAGTGGTAATCCTACTGATCCTTTGCAGTATGTCCCTAATTAATGGATAAGTAGTATTACTACACAGGAAAGAGCATATAATAGAGCGAGACACGAGGGAAGGGGTTTGACTTGCTTGCAGGAGTGGAACTGGAAAAGAGTAGCTAAAAACATCGGGGTCATCCTATTGATATTTTCTGTACTAGTGACTACGGCGCTGGGTGGGATTGTTCTTGCCAACGTAAATAACGCGGGGCGGTTAGTTCACGTTATCCAACTGATTCGAAGCGACTACTTAGAAAATGTTACGACTGATCAGCTTGTGGAAGGTGCTACAAAAGGGATTGTAGAGATATTAGGAGATCCCTATTCGACGTACATGAATGCTAAGGAGAACCAAGAACTTTTCCAAATGCTGGAAGGGAAGTTCGGCGGGGTAGGAATTGTTCTTAGCCTTAAGGATCCTAAAAAGCTCGTGGTCTTGCGTCCCATTAAGAATTCGCCGGCTAGTAAGGCAGGTATCCAATCGGGCGACGTCGTCAGCAAGATTAATGATGAGGAGACAGCTGGCATGGAGCAAGAAAAAGCGGTGGGGATGATGCGCGGAGATCCTGGAACAAAAGTAAACTTGGCTCTCTATCGGGAGAGTACGAATAAGACCTTCACGGTCAGTTTGACGCGAGAAAACATCACAGTTCCAACAGTAGAGGGAGAAGCATTGCCGGGGCATCCAGATATTGCCTATATTAATATTACTCAATTCTCCTCAGTTACAGGGACTGAACTTCAAGAAACTATGACCAATTTGGATATCAAGAAATTCAAAGGGCTTATTCTGGATATGAGATATAATCATGGCGGAGAACTCAAAGCTGCTGTTCAGGTTGCCAGTTACTTTATCCCAGAGGGTCCAGTTGTTTATATTGTGGATAAAAAAGGGAATGTTGATACAAAAATGGCGGCAGGTACATTTCTGGGAATGCCTTTGGTGGTTCTCGTCAATGAAGAAAGTGCTTCTGCTGCGGAGATCGTAGCCGGAGCGATTAAGGACAAAGGAACGGCGAGCCTTGTCGGAGTAAAAACATTTGGCAAAGGTATTGTGCAAACGATTTTCCCCTTGGGTGGGGGGACGAGTGTCAAATTAACAACTGCCAAATACTTGACTCCGAATAAGGTGGATATTCACAAACAAGGGATAGAACCGGATATAGTGGTAGAACTAAAAAAAGGGCAGTCGACCACCATTTCCCCGCTGGACACCAACTTTGACCCGCAGCTTCAAAAAGCTCTCCAGACGTTACAAGGAAAATTAAAATAAGGAATGATTAAGGATCACGCTAGTCTTGAAAATGGCTCAACATAAACTCAAATAGTGATTATGTTGAGTTTTCACTAATTACTTGGTTTTTTTCAGGGCTTGAATGTAATCAATAGAAAATAATAAGTATAGGAAGGTAAAAGAAGATGGCGCGAAAAATTTATATTACATCCATAGACAGAGACCGATTGCTGAAACTAATTGGAAAGGAAAGAGAATTTAATAATACAAGTAATAGGGAGTATTTAAACAACCTGGAAAAAGAGTTGAACAATGCACAGATTGTAACTTCTCAAGAAGTTCCAAATGATGTAATTACAATGAATTCAAAGGTCCTTCTAATAGATTTGGATACTGAAGAGGAAATGATCTATACGTTAGTTTATCCTCAGGAAGCCAACTTGATTGAAGATAAAATTTCAATTTTGGCTCCTGTAGGGACAGCTATCTTAGGATATCGTGCGGGAGATATCATAAAATGGAAGGTCCCAGATGGCGTCGTTAACCTGAAAGTTGAAGAAATTTTATACCAGCCTGAAGCGGTTGGAAACTACGAGTTATAATTGTTTGAGGCTATGCATCCGAGCCTGAAGAAGGCATCTCTTGTAAAAGATTAGCAAGAGATGCCTTCTTATTTATTATTATTCTTGGATAACATTATTATATGATAGTTTAATTCCAGGAGTGAGTGACCGTCGTTCACGTTGTTGCATAGACTACGCTGACCAGAATAAACGACGGGGGTTACACGCATGAGAAATAAGACCGGTGTTCGACATTATTTTGCAGAAGGAATGACCACCAGGGGCTATATATCCCTTTTGCCCAACATGATGCCGAGTTGGCAACGGGTTTATGTCTTATTGGGGGGACCGGGAACAGGTAAATCGACGTTGATAAAGGTAATTGGTCTTGATCTGCTGGACCGGGGATATGGCGTTGATTTTTTGCGTTCCGTGCGGGACCCAGACTCAATGGCAGGTTTTATCATACCGCATATGGGATTGGCAATGCTGGATGCCATGAAAGTTTCCCCACTACGTTGGCGAGCCCCGGGAGTTGTTGAGAAGTTTATTGATTTTAGCATTTTCTGTGATGAACTTAAGTTAGAGAAGCAGCGTTCAGAGATTTTTAAAATCGAAGATCTGCTTCAAGAGCTTCAAACAACCTTGGAGGAAGAGCTGACTGCAGAACTTGGATCATTAATTGGAAATAGGATACCTAAACGTCATATGGAAAACGAAGACCTCTCCTGGATCTTGGGAAACTCCGCCCGTTTAAAGGTTAAGAAAGAACACATCGGCCCTTGGCCTCTCGCCGAAAATGCCCTCAAACTTTTACAAAAAAGCATTATTGTACCTTATTTTTTACACGGTTTAACTTTAGAGGGGTGGCTTAATCTTGCCCCGCATTTTCTGACGGACTTCGATCAAATTCGACTGGAAGGGGACGAAACGTTGGATGCCATAGATTGGGTTTTGCGAGAAGCGCAACAACTGGGACAAATGATTGAAATTGTCTTACATCCGCTCAATCCGGATGAAGTGATTGGGATTGTTTTCCCCGAAAGGCGTTTGGCGATCTGGCAGGGAAATCCCGAAAATTTAAAAGATCAAGGATTAGATCGGCCTTTTAGTGAAAAATTAATAGAGGCCTTAATATCTTGGCAAACACACAGGTCTCAGCTTAAAGGGATCTATATGGCTGCTGTAAATTTCGAACAGTTGGATAGTTACCGGGAAACCGTACTCAACCAGATTTTGTGTGATTTACAAACAAAGGTTTAAAATGTGAATCAGATTTCTACTGCATTTTTTTAGCTGACAAGGGAAAACTAATCTAAAGATCTACTAACGACCGGGCTTCGAAAGGAGCGTGTCCCATGTCAAAAAGAGTACGGTACCTTTTAGTTATTATTTCCGTATGTCTTAGTTTAACAATAACGGGCTGTGGTCTTCAATCCCTTTTTGGAAATAAGAACAATACTTCTTCAACAAAAGGGGGGACTGAGACGGTTATCGCAGTTTCTTTAAATGAGGAAGATCCCAATAAACTACTTATTACCAAAGGGATTGACGATTTGGCGAAGAAGGAAAACGTGCAAGTGAAGTATCTGGGCCAAAGTGCAGCGGGAGAAGAATCACCCTTGAAAGGGGCGAAGGTTCTTATTTATCAAGGGGGAAATGCGAGCCTGCTAAAGAGTGCAGAAACAGACAAAATTCCAGTGTTAGCTTTAAGTCAGCTTCCTGCAGGCGTAAAGCTCGTCGGGATGATTACTCCGGATCAGGAAAAGACCGGAGAGCTTATGGCCCAAACGTTGGTAAGTAAGGTTGCTGAGGGTCAGGTCGTAATTTTGCAGGGAGACCCTAACGAAACTGGATTTCAGGAACGTTTGGCCGGCAACAAAGTGGTGCTTAGCAAATATCCCAAAATAACAGTGCAAAACATTGTAAGTTCCCCAGATTCCGAAGCGGTCACCAAGCAGGGGTTAGTGGATATTCTTCAAAAGAATCCCGGCAAGGTCCAGGGCATCCTGGCTCATACCGAGCAATTGGCAGCTTTAGCAAACGAAGTTTTGAAACAAACGCAGTTGGATAGGAAAATCAGCTTAGTTGGGGGACAAGCTTGTGTTCCATCTTTGGAACGGATGTCCAGCGGAGCTCAAGCCGGAGATATCGACACTTCTCCTTATCTTCAGGGGGTTAATGCATATCAATGGGCCCAAAAAATTATAAAAAAAGAAGCCCTGGATGTCAATGATTCTATCACAAGTGAGCAAGGGGAAATTCCGGCCAAGATTATTCAGGTTAAGGCTGTAACGCCAGATAATCTCGCGCTGATCCAGAAGAGTTACACATTGACCCTGCAAAGTGCGGAACAAGATAAAAAGGAAAAAGAGCAGGCGGACCAAGCTTCTAAATCAACAGATCAAGGGCAAGCCAAGCAAGAGGATCAGAGTGGAAATAAGTCAGAAGCAAGCAGCGAAGGACAACAGGCCAAATCAAGCCCTATTCCTGCCGGAGTCCAAAAGGTTACGGAACGGATTAAGACTGAAACAACCCGGGAGTATCTTGATGCTCAAGGAAAAGTAATTGGCACGGAGAAAACTGTTAATGAACAGGTAAAAACCGTGCCCGCCGAAATGTTAAAGCAGCAATCCGAGCAACCAAAAGACGCGACGAAAGATCAGGGGGATCAAAAGGATCAAAAGGATCAAAAGGATCAGAAGGATCAGACGGACACGAATAAATGAGGAACGGAAGGGGTAACGAAAAAATAATAAGGAGCACAAGGCCCTCGGATAATCTTTGGGCCTTTTCTTTGGCTTAAATACTAAACACAAAAAGCTACTCCATGCCAATTAAGGAGGTCTAGTATATATTTTGAAAATTTCTAGAACTTTTTTAAATTCCCACTTTAGATGAAGCTATAAAAAATAAAATTATAACATACTGGGGAAACAGAAATGCACAATTTAAAAAAATTACTGATAATGAATTCCACGCTAAAAGAGGCAGCTTATTAGGTAATTTAACTTCTTTAAAAATGTATAAGTTAAAAACCACTATATTTATTTCTATATTTGAAAACAATCAAGTGACTTGTGTTCTTAATATAAATACAATGTTTCATCATATAAAATCCACTATGTGTTCTCTATACCCTCCTGAACGTAACTCTGATAACTACTCCAACTATATTCTTGTGGTTGTTTCCACGGCATATCCCAACCTAATATCGTAGAATATGATATGATATTAGGTATGTAAGGAATAGTAAGCGAAATAGGATGTTAAAATTTAGGGAGGAATTCGGTATGACTCTAGCGCAAAAGATTGAGCAGATTTTAAAGGATGAGTTAAAACCTGAAAACATTAAAACAATTATCGATTTGGCGGAATTTTTAAAGGTTAAAGAAAGCCAGAAGAAATGGGATGAAATTAATGAGTCCGAACATGAATTTATAACGGCAGAAGAACAGGCCCATCTTGAAGAAGTAAAAGCAACAGGTCAATTTATTGACCAGGATGAACTTTTACAAGAATTGGGGATAAATAAAGATGAGATACAAAATTAAGTATGAAAAAGATTGCCTTAAATACTTAAAGAAATTGGACAGAAATACACAGGTTAAAATAATTAATGCTATAAGCCAACTTCCGTTTGGAGATGTAAAAAAACTGCAAGGAAGTATTGCAGATTACAGATTGAGAGTTGGTAATTACAGAATTATATTTAGTAAAGATGATAAAAACATAATAATT